>CAMWVK010000033.1 GCA_947177675.1 uncultured Mucispirillum sp. | reverse complement strand
GAACAGATAACTCTAACTTGATTAGAACTTAAATTATAATCTAAACATAATTGTTGAATAGATGCACCATTTTTATAATCTCTTTTAATAGAATTATCACGAAGTCTTTTTGTAATACTATCTGACTTTGGGGCATAAAAAGGATTACCACCAAAGGTTTCACATAACTTATAAGCAGCTTCTACACCAATAACCTCAACTACATCTCTAAATCCTTCAGGGAAGTCTTCAACTGTAAGAAGTGATAAATCATATTTTTTCATATTACTTCCTCCCCATGTAGGTTTAGTTTAATAAGCCTGCCTTTTGAAATATCAAAAAACCATGCCCATCCAAGATTATTAAACCATTTAGTTTCAGGATTCCATGGAAATGGTAATGCCTGCAATTCTATAATTTTAGTAGTAATACCAAGCATACCTTTTAAAGCATTAATTACCTTAAAGGCATCATGTTTTGTTATTACTTTATTGATTTTAAGCCTTTTTTGGATATAAAGTTCATATCCATTTTCAGCTTTCCATACTATATTATTTCTAAGCACATCAATTAATTTATGCTGAGCAGGTGTTGCAAGTTCTATTATATTATCAGCTTTTTTTGCCTTTAAAGGCTTAGCTTTCTTTTTTAATTTAAAGCCTTTTTCTGATAAAAAGCCAATAAAATTACTTGCTTGATTATAAGTTAAATCTTTGGCTGATGTCACATTATATCTATATTCTAGTGTCTCTCTATAAGTTTCATCATCTAAAGCAAGCTGCGTTTTTGCAACATGTATTAATTGAATCTGCTTTTTATCTGCCATTTTTTTCATATTTACACCTGTTAAAAAGTAACGGTTGCAGTTAGTGTGGCAGCTGCAACCCAGTAAATAAAATGCCTGATGTCACCGTGCCACAGGTAAACACCTGCAGCACATAAATCTAATATCATAAGCAGCAAAGGAAATATTTTTACTATCATTCTGCTACCTTTGCACTTTCTTTTATCATTGCTTCTATTAATTTTTGCACTTCATCATCAGTTAATTTAATAAAAGCTTCTAAAGAGTTACTTGTAATGCTGATACCTAATTTTTGCAAAACATCTGCTGGAAGTTTGTCTATAGCTTTTTTAACTACAGACACTTTGGTGTTAAGATAAGCATCTGCTGCTTCGCCATACATTTCTTTAATTTTTTCAATAGTATATTCTTCTTTAGGTATTTCTATTTTACCTGTTTTTTTGCGATAGCCAAACTTAACACCTGCAATCGTCATACTTTGTTTATCTTTAAACAGGTCTGATGCATCATTAATAAGAGTTAAAAGCATTTGATAGCTTTCTCCAGCTTCAATAGATGCTGCTTTAATATCTTCTAAATATTTAGATTTAATAGCATCTACTTCGCTGTTTAATTGCTCGTGATAGTTTCTTAATGTTTTGCTTTTTGCTGAAAAATCTCTTGCTGCTTTTTCAATATCTGATAATCTTACATACATAATATTTCTCCTTATTTGTTATATTCCAGCCATTTCAATGACTTCATTATTTATTATTTCTTCACCAGCTGCTGCAGCTGTATTCATTAAAAGTTTCATCACATTGTTTACTTTATTTGGATAAGCAATATTAGTAACTTTGCCATTTACATCTTTAGATATAAACCGAGCAGATAAAGTATCTACGGCATCTTTTGTTATGATTTTTTCTACCTGCAAGCCAGCCATTTTGCATTTATGCTTGATATAATCATATAATTCATGATTGATTGCACCAAGTTCCACATGTGTCATACGTGATGCAACTTCTCGCAAGTTCATATTTTGAGAGCCATAAAGTTTATATGCCAACTCTGTTTGACCTATTAAAATTATAGCAAGCAGCGGATTAAATTCATCCTCACCGATTTCCCATAATCTTTTAAGTTTTTTGATAGTGTTTGTATGTAAATCTTGACTTTCTTCTATTATCAAAATACATCTTTTACCGCTGTTTGCTGTTTTTTGCAGCAGCTCTTCAACCTGGCGGTTTAATGCTTCAAGGTTTCTTTTTGGCTTATCATCTGATAATTTATTCAGTATAGCTTCTAATATTTCACGAGTGGTAATTCTGCCGATTTCCCTTGTTTTTGGCTGAATAATAATATATTTATCCTGCTTGTTGATTGTTCTTTTAAATTTAGCAAGGACAGTTGTTTTTCCGCTGCCAACTTGTCCAGTAATTGCTGTCATTAAACACATTTCTGCAGTTATACGCATATTTTCAAGAGCATAATAATGAGCCTGTAACATTAATACTTGATTTTCATTTGTGAGAACAGGCATAAATGGGTCTACTTTTACACCAAAATGAGCCATTGCATCGTTAGTTAATACTTCGCATTTTTCCATTGTTGTTTCCTCCATTTCTTTAGATATGTTCCATATATCTTCTATTTTTATGTTTAATTTCTCTAATACCTGCTGGAAGTCTTCTTTTATAATTTTCTCAATATGATATTTAAAATCAGGTATTCTTTTAGGCATAATGCCTTGATTTAACAGGTTAAAAATGCCAGTGCGGCTTATTTTTATCCCAGTATAATTTAAAAATATTTCTGCAAATTTACTTAAAGATGTATCACTTTCTTCAATGATTTTTTTAAGCAGTATGCATTTATTTTTATGCGAGTTTTGCATTATCCACCTCCATATAAGGTGCATTAATCATATTATAAAGCTCTGTAGCAGATAAGTTGTTAGGCACGCCATCTTTAAACATTGCTTTTAAGCGTTTATTTTGCACTGGTGTTATTGAACCATACTCAGCAATAAGCATCCCGATTGCAGAAGATACTGGCAGCAGCAATGGAGCATGGTCATCACTGCTGCTCAGCTCTTTAGGAGATTTGTTACTAACAACTTCATTAGTAACAGGTTTGTATGGATTTTCTGTTTTAACTATTTCACCTTGAACTCTCAGATATGCTACAGTTTCTTTTTTAGTTTTCACGGCTGGTTTAGCAGCTGCATTTAATGTAGGTTTAGCGATACGCTTATCATTATTGCCAGTAAAGACTACACCGTCAACACGCTCTGCAACCTGTTCAATATGCTCTTTTAACATTTCTGCATCTGTTACAGCATGGCTTGCATATTTTTCACCAATAATGCCTGTGCGGGCGATTTGCGGTCTGCCATATTCGTCACGGCTGAAAGGATATGCTTTTTCAACAGTGCCATTAAAGTGCAAATGCAATGCTGGATAATCTGATAAATGTATCTTGATTATTACTTTTTGCCCTGCAAAATTTGGATTGTCACAAATATAGTCTTGCCCTTTATAAGTAAATTCACAGTTGCCATTTAATACCCTTGTTTCATCTTCTTTAGCAATAAGAGTATTATAAATATCAAGCCCTGGAAGTAATGTATATTCATCAGACTTAATTGTTCGCCACAGCTGGCTTCTAGTTTTATTAGTTTTTGCAACTACTCTCTCATTATTAAACTTTATGCACCAATCGAGAGCATAAGCATTTAATTCTTCTAAGGTTTCAATTTTAAAGCGTCTTAAATTGCTTTCAAAATTATCACCTATAATTTTCATATGGCGTTCAACCATGCCTTTTGCCCTTGGATTGTGGGTTTTATGAATAAGCACTTCAACTCCAAGAGCAGCCATTAAGTTTTTAATGGCAGTATCTTTAAAGATTGGACCGCCATCAGTATAGATAATCTTCGGTATGCCTGAAAACTGATACATGCCATCATAATCTGCAATGCCAAGTGTTTTTTCAATTAAAGGGCGTTTATCTGCCCATGCATTATAAAAGAACTCAGCACCATTTTCTGCACGTTCGCCTGATGTATAGAAATATTGAAAATAGAAAGCACGGCTTTTATGGTCTATCATAACATATCTTAAAAGTTTAGGTTTCATATCTCTTTTACGAGCTTCTTCTAATACTTTATTAGGATATAACCACTTTGATATATCTTCTTCATTCATGCCATGACCTTTTTCAAGATGCCATTGCAGGCAGTTAGTAATATCAAACAAATGAACATGGTTTACATGCAGGCTATCCAAACGCACAAATGGAGTAGCAGTTGTAAGGCTTTTTCTATCAAGCTGCATGTTTTTTAAAAGAGTGCATATTCTTTCATAACTGACAGGTATATTAACACCTTCTTCAATTAAAGTTTCATACTCTTTTTTTATGGTAGTATTAATACCAAAAGCATCTTTAGCCCCTTTTTTGATAGAAATACGAACACGAGCAGCTATTAAATCAATAACATCTGTAGGGCATGATGTTTCGCCTTTATTGCTCCTTTCCTGCCTTCTTCTAAAGCCTGCTTCTAATGCTATAGACTGCATTCTTTTATAAGACACACCCAGCTTAAAAGCTAAGTGTTCCATAGCTTCTTTTACATTATCAGCAGTTTCAAGATAGTTTTTTATTTCTGATTTATTCATCTTCTTTGCCTTGATTATTTAGATACATATTTGGAGTAACAACATTATTTTCTGCATCAATAACATCATCATCAACAAAAGCATCACCAAAATAGTCAGAAATACCTTTGCTGCATAATTCTTGATGCAGGTTGTGCATATCATTCATAATTTTAATAACTGTGCCGCCAAGCATAGATTTATTGAATTTAGATAAATCTTTTTCAGCAAGTCTTATAAGCCGTTCTATTAAAATGCTGCTTTCATTTTCGCACTGTTTAATAGCCTGAAAGTCTGGGTTATCATCAAGCAATATTCCATTAATTGAGCCTTCAGCTTTTAAATACTTAAGCTCACGCTCTGCCTGTTCTTTGTCTTTGAAAAATGTGTTATTGGAAGCCTGCAAGCGTTTAATATCATGCTCTTTATCTTCAATAATGCTTTCTTTATTTTTGATTTCATCTTTTAATTCTTCTATCTCTTTATATTTAGATTTTAAAAGTGTATCTAGTGCATCACGAAGCTCGTCTTTATCATCAAGAGGTATGACTTCACCATCAATAATAACTTCACTTTCTTTTACTTCTAAGTTGCCAGCTTTAACTTGCTTACGAAGTTGACGAAGGTCTTTTGTTCCCAATTTAAAACTGGAGGTTAGTTCCAACAGTGAATCACTAAGTGTTGATAAATTTTCAAGCTGTTCATCAATATATCTACGGCTGTAACCTATTGATAAACAGTAATCTTCCCAAGTTTTTATATTTGGAAGTTCTTTATATACTCCACTTTCTTTAATTTCTTTTAAAGTTGTTAAACTGGCACCGTGTGCCACTTTTGAGACAAAAGTTAACGCTTCCACTCTGCCTGTCAGGCGAGATGCTTCTGCAATAAGAGTTTCTCTTTCTGCCTGTGCTTTTTCTTTAATTTCCTGCTGTTCTGCATGGAACTCTGCCATGTTTGCTTCTACCATAGCAGCAGCTGCTTGATGTTCTGCTTCAAGTTTATAAGCGTCAATAGATTCTTCGGGGCTTTCAGCCCACTCAGAATGACACAGGGTGGTGCTTTTGTCACTCTGAGCCATAGGCGAAGAGTCTAACTCTGCTTTTTTGCTTTTGCTTTTATTTTGTTTGATTTTTTCTTCAATATTTGCAGATACTTCTGACCATTTTTTATCATCTATTTTATCCATATTACTCTCCAAAAATTTCATCAGCTGTTTTTAATACATTTTTCACTGTAAAATTAGTGATTTTCTCAATATATTCTTGTTTTGACTGCCCCCTGTTTTTGTAATTTTGGGCAGTAGATTTAAATAATGCCATGATAATTTCAAACTTAAAACTGCCACTCATGGTTGATAAATTTGTAGGGTAGCTCATTAAAAATTTGTTATCATAGATAAATTTTACTTCATTCATAAAAACCTCTCTGGAAGGGGGAAATTCCGCTTTCCCCCTTTCCACCTTCCCCCATCGGTAAGGTGTCGCTGCGAACTTGTGTGAAAGTTCTTCGCTCCAATTTTTTTATTCATAACTACCCCCAAAGTGATGCCCAGCAAGCAAATAAAACAAGCACATATAGGGCAACCATGCTAAATATTTCTTTATTAATCATTTGACACTCCATTCAAAAACTGGAATAAATCCAGTTTTTTCATTCCGTTTATTTTTATTTAAAAATACATCCTTGTATTTTTAAAACTGCGGAAGCCCCGAATAAATCGGCTACTTCCTTACGCAAGCGAAGGCTCGTCCTGAGCCTATTCTGCACCCCTGTCTAACACTTCTATTTCGTCCTGTATTACCTGCTTTCTTCTTTTTAAATAACTCATGCGGTTAGTCCAAATAGAAGCCAGTTTAAAACTGCCAATGTAGCCTGAGCCTTGTTTTTCTATAAAGCCTGCATCTTCTAATGTTATGATATTATTCATAGCAGTTGAGTAAGTAACGCCAGCTTGGTCAGCTATATCTTTCGCCATTATAGGAGTTGGGGAAGAACCTATTATATTTAAGATTGCAAGCCCTTTGCTTAATGCATTAATCTTTGTGTATGTTTGAGCCATAATTACCTCTTGCATTTTTTAAAAATTTTAATACAATTATATCTAGGAAGTTTTAAGATTCTTCGCTGTTTAGATTCTTCGCCTGCTCTGCAGGCTCAGAATGACAATGGGGGAAAGATTATTGTCATTTTAAGCGTCATAAAGAGTCTAAACCCCTTGCAGATTAATTGTATTTGGCGGCAAGTCCATTTTGGATTTGCTGCTTTTTTGCTCTATATGCTTTCATGATTTTATCTGCATATCTTGCTGGTAGATTATTTATAAGAGTAACATTATCAAACCAGTAGCGAGTGTTTTCCAACTGCTCAAAGGTTTCACAGCTGCGAATAACGTCAATAATTTTATAAAGATAAATGAATTGAAAATTATTCGCCATCTTCATTACCTCTCTTTTTAACTTCATCATTTAATTCTATGAAAGTATCAGCAATAACATAATTACAGTTAGAGCATGTAATATCCATCAAGTCATAATCATCAAAATCTGGTTTTCCTATATCTGCATAAGCTCCATTTTTGTAAGCACAAAACTCTACATCTAATTCAGCTTCAATGCTGGCTGTAAACTTATCTCCGCCACATTTAGGGCATACAATAACACCATTGTTTTTTATTAAAAAATCCATTATATTTCCTCCATTTCATAATCATCTAAAAACTTGCGATTTAAAGACACCTGCCAGCCTGCATATAAATCATCTGTTTTATAGATATATGCAGGCTCTCTATAATCTTCATCACATGCACCCAAATCTAAAACAGTGATAACTAAATCTTTATCCAGTTTATGCCTAAACTTTACAGCTTCTATTGTTAATTCCATTATATTACCCCCTGTTAATGTGTTTATATAAACTTTCAGATATTGGGTGCCATACATTATTACCTTGCAGTCTATACATATAAAAATTATTTTTACTTGTTTTACCAATAGATAACATTTCAATTACTATGTTATCATCTATTAAGTGTTCTGTTATATCAGCAGTAAATTTTATCTTATTTTCTTTTTTGTTAAGATTAGATAATAAATCTGCTTCAACAGGTGCCAATACAAATACTCTTGAAATAGGTATATAGTATAAGATATCTTTATTTAATCTTTCTTGATTTAATATGTTTATATCTAATACATAGATTTCATTTCCAATTTGTTTTCCTTTGTATTTTGTAGCTGTAATTGTTAAGTTTTTCATTATATCACCCCTTGTAGCATATTTTTTACTTCTTCATCTGATTTAAATGTTTGTGGGAACTGATACCCAGTAAGCTTTGTGATAGCTTTTTCCACTTTTGCACTTCTATCTCTGCCAGCTATTACATTATTGACTATTGTGCAGCTTACATTTAATGCTTTTGCAATAGACTTTTGAGAGATTGCTTTTTCTTTTAAAAGCTTTTGAATGGTTTCTTTTTGTGTCATATTTTTTTCATACTCAATTATTTCTTTTGGTGGTGTATAATAATGCCCCATAAATCTTTTTCTAAAATGTTCAAAACTTTCTAACATCTTTACCCCCTTAATTATTCACAGCTAAACTTCTAGGCACTCTTTGTGGTGTTGGGAACTGATACCCTGTTACTTCTGTAATAGCTTTTTCTACTCTGTGGCTTCTGCTTTTGCCTGATATAACTTCCCCTAAAAACTGGGTAGAAACACCAATATCAGTGGCAAGTGCTTTTTGAGTAATGCCTTTTAAAACTAGAGCTTGAATGATTTTACTTTTTTGCTCTAAATTCATAAAAAATACCTCCAAAAAATATTGTTTTTTCTTGTAAAATAAAGCCTTTTATGGTATATTAAGACTTATTTATAAGCCTTAATATTTACTAACTGATAGGCTTTATTAAACTTGATAATATAAATATACGCAAAAATTTTGCGTAGTCAAGAAAAATATGCAATATTTTTGCATATTTTTTAATAGGGATAAAAATATGTCTATACATCAACGATTTAAGGAAGTTAGAAAAAAATTAAATTTTACACAATCTGAGTTTGGTGAGCAATTAGGAAAAAAGTTAAGAGTAATACAATATTATGAAGCTAGTGATTCAAGTATTACTCTTGATATTATTTTACTTCTTCAAGAAAAGTTTAATGTAAATACAGATTGGTTAATCAATGGAAATGGCAGTATGTTTTTATCAGATAATGAAAAAAAGGCAGATAGTGGGGTTGTAAGTACAGCATCCAGCTATAATGTTCCAGAAAGGTTATTAATATTATTAAGTAAACTAAAAAAGGAAGATTTGATACGAGTAGAAGGATATATGCAGGCAATAGTTGATAGTTATAAAAATAAAGATATGCAAAAATTATCAAGTTAGAATTTGAATAAAATAAATAAGGGTAAGGATTAATTTATGAATGAAATCTTTAATAATCAAGCATATTATAAACTTGTGGAACAATTAAATTTTCATAAAAAAATGTATCTATCAAGTATAAAAGATTATAGACCATTTAAACTATATAATAAATACCAATTATATAGAATGTATTATAT
>CAMWVK010000032.1 GCA_947177675.1 uncultured Mucispirillum sp. | reverse complement strand
GTATAATGTATATTTTTTTTAGTTTTTTATTAACATCTGAATAAAAGCTTTTAGATTCTTTTTCTTCAAAGTTAAAATAGTCTGACTGTATAATATTTTGTATTTCATCATCTATCTTTTTGCCTGTAATAAGTCTTAAAGAGCGTATATTTTTATAGACTGGTATTAATATGGCATCTTTTTTAGAATCAACTGCGATTTTTTTTCTGCATGAAATCTTCATAATAATCACCTGAAAAATAATAGTATATAAATTTCTGCCAATATTTATAATAAATTTTTTCAAAAAAAAAAACATAAAAATTTGAATTTTAAACAAAAATTTTTAAAAAATATTAATTCCTGATAAAGTTCGTTGCAATATTGTATAATGTGTATATATAATGACTTATGGAGTAGTAAATGATAAAAACACAGGGAAAACCATTGTTTTATGGTCATAAAATCTTATTACTGACAGCTTTAGAGTTTGTGCTGGCATTTTCAGGTTTAGGTTTTGTTCATTATGGCAGTGCAACAATAATGTATATACCTGTAATAGCTGCAGCTTATTTTTACGGCATAAGAGCAGGTGTTTTTTTAGGCTTTGTTTTTGGTATAACAAGTATATGGGAAGCGTCAATGGCAGGTGTTGACTATTTTGACTCTTTATTTTCACCTTTTTCAAGCGGTAATATTGCAGGCAGTATATATACTGCTCTTGGTGCAAGGATGCTTTTTGGATTTGCTTCTGGTGTGCTTTTTACCTTATTTAAAAATGTAAAAATTAATGAGTATGTAAAAGTAACTGTTTTATCAATTACTGCTCAATTAATACATACACTTCTTGTGCTTATTCCTATGGGACATCTTTTCCCTAAAGCTCATATTAATGAAGAATATATTACAGGAAACATATTTTCTGTTAATGAAATGCTGCAATTAATTCTCTTAACTGTTATTATGTGTGTAACTCTGTATATATCAAAAAATAAACGGCTTGCAGAAATAGAAAAAATATTAGATGAAGGCAGGCAGTCATATTATACCAAGCGGCTTAAAATTGAAGGTGCATTTTTTGTGCTTTTTTTATTTTTAGTTATTCTTGCATTAATGTTTCATCTGCATGATATGACTATCATGGTGGTAAATGCTGCAGATATAGAACTGCCCTTTCAGACACGGATTATGTTTATAAACATACAGATACAGTTTTTAATAGGTGTTGCTGCCATATCATATATAATAGGTATTTTTATTACATCTTACAGAGTTTATGCTTTCTATCACATTAATAATGCAGATAAAGACTTAATGACAGGCTTATACAGCAAAACAACGGCAGTAGACTATGGTGCAACTGTGATAAATAATAAAAAAGATTTTCCAGATACATATTTTATAATGATAGATATTGATAATTTTAAAGGAATAAATGATACCTATGGTCATTTAACAGGTGATAATGTAATAATTAGTATTGCAAGATTTTTGGAAAAGCATTTTGGTGCTTATGGTTTAGTTTCAAGGTTTGGAGGCGATGAGTTTGTGGTATTTATTACAAGGTCATTAAATAAAAATGATATAGAGAGAAAAATACAGGAATTTCAGTTTGATGCAGCAAATATATCATTAGAAGATAACAGAAAAGTTACATGCAGTATTGGAATATGTCATGTGGATAATGAGAAAAAGTTTGATGAAGTATATAGAAAAGCAGATGAAACACTTTATCAGGTAAAAACATCAGGCAGAAATGGTTATAGATTTTATAAAAAAGTGTAGCAAATTAGTAAAAATATAAATAAATTTATAAATTTATAAAAGAAAAACTTGCAAGCTTCATAATATAGTGATATTAGATATAGATTATATTATCTTTAAATATGAAAAAGTTGTTACATACAGGGGGCTGATAATTACATGAGTTGTAAGGTTATAGCTGTAGCTAACCAGAAAGGTGGTGTTGGCAAAACAACAACAGCAGTAAATCTTTCTGCATCACTTGCAGTAGCAGAAGCTAGAGTTTTGCTTATAGATTTTGACCCTCAGGGGAATGCAACTAGTGGTTTAGGCATAATGCCAGACCAAATAGAAAATGATATTTATGATGTTTTAGTGAACGGTGCTGATATTAATTCTGCACTTTGCCATACAGAAATAGAAGGGCTTGATTTAGTTCCTGCAAGGATAGAGCTTTCTGCTGCAGAAGTAGAGCTTATTCAAGAACTTTCAAGGGAAACAAAATTAAAAAGAGCTGTTGCAGAATTAAAAGAAAATTATGATTATATATTAATAGACTGTCCGCCATCATTAGGGCTTTTAACTGTTAATGCGTTAACTGCAGCAGGCTCAGTTTTAATTCCTATGCAGTGTGAATATTTTGCTATGGAAGGTTTAGGGCAGCTTATAAATACAATTAACTTAATTAAGGAAAATTTAAATCCTGATTTAATTATTGAAGGCATACTTCTTACTATGTATGATGCCCGCAATAATCTTTCAAAAGAAGTAATGAATCAGGTTAAAACGCATTTTCCTGATAAAGCTTTTAATACAGTAGTGCCTAGAGCTGTAGCATTAAGTGAAGCTCCAAGTTTTGGCAAGCCTATTATATTATATCAGGCAAAATCAAAAGGCACAGAGTGTTATATAGAGCTTGCAAAAGAAATACTTACTAAAGCCAAGTAAGCAGGAACAGGATAAGCAATGAAAAAACCATTAGGACGAGGGCTTGATTCCTTAATTCCACGCAGCAGCGAGGAAGCACAGGCAAAACATAGTGGTGTTGTTACATCTAACTTTTTTGAATTAGGGCTGACAGAAATTGTGCCAAATGACAACCAGCCACGCCGTGTTTTTGATAAAGAACTTTTAGAAGAACTTGCAGAAAGTATTAAGCTTAAAGGTGTAATTCAGCCTATTATTGTTACTAAGCTTGATAATGGCAAGTATATGATAATTGAGGGCGAACGCAGGTGGCGTGCTTCTGGTATTGCAGGTAACATGAGTATCCCTGTAGTTGTCCGCAATACTGATACAGCAAAAGAGAGATTAGAGCTTGCACTTATAACTAATGCTCAAAGAGAAGACTTAAATCCCGTTGAACTTGCAGTTGCATATAGAAAACTTATGGATGAGCACAGCTATAAACATGAAGATTTAGGTGTAATCATTGGTAAAAGCCGTTCAGCAGTTACTAACAGATTAAGGCTTTTAAACCTTCCAAAAGAAGTGCTTGATTTAATAGAGAGTAAAGAAATAAGCGAAGGTCATGCAAGAGCATTGCTTTCGCTGGAAGATAAGTCAGAAATTATCCGTTTTGCATATCTTATTAAAGATAAAAAATTGTCTGTAAGAGATGTGGAAAATATGATAAAATCTCGCAGTAAACCATCTAAAAAATCTAAAGAAAAGCAGGATGCAAATATACTTGAGCTATCTCGTGAGATGGAAGTATTTTTTAACTCAAAAGTAGATATTAAGCCATCTAAAAAAGGCGGAGTTATAAATATCAAATATAATTCTGATGATGAGCTTGATACAATTATAAAAAAAATTAGAGGGGAACAATGCTGAAAGTAGCAAAAGAAACCGGTGGCGGCATAGACGCATTTTTAGGACAAAATACATCATTTAATGGTACATTAGTTTTTGAAGGTGTTGTTAGGTTAGATGGTAACTTTGAAGGTAATGTTAAAAGTAATGATACATTAGTTATTGCAGAAAGCGGTCATGTGAATGCTCAAATAGAATCAGGTATTGTTAAAATATCTGGTACATTTGATGGCTTAGTAGTTGCAAAAAATAAAGTGGAGCTTTATAAGCCTGCTGTTGTATCTGGTACAATAAGAACTCCAGTTTTAAAAATGGAGGAAGGTGTTATTTTTAATGGAACACTGGAAATGGATAACGGCAGAAATAAGCCACTTACAGGTAAAGAAGAAAAAGAAAAATAGCAGTTATTTTAATAGTTTTAGGTAACTGTAAAGCTAATAAGGAGGTCTACTATGAGTCGTAAACCATTAATTGCAGGTAACTGGAAAATGAACAAAACAGTATCTGAAGGTGCAGCATTAGCAGCTGAAATTGCAGGTGCAGATATTGATTATTCAACTAGAGATGTGCTTTTTGCACCACCATTTACTGGTATCTATGCAGTGGCAGAATCTGTTAAAAAAGCAGGTGGCAAAGCATTAGTTGCAGCACAAAATATTTACTTTGAAGAAAGCGGTGCTTTCACAGGCGAAGTATCTTCTGGTATGATAAAATCTGCAGGTGCATCATGGGTTATTCTTGGTCACTCAGAACGCAGAAGCATTTTTGGTGAAACTGATGAAATCATCAATAAAAAAGTTAAAAAAGCATTAGCTGACGGGTTATCAGTTATTTTATGTGTTGGTGAAACTTTGTGGGAGCGTGAAGCAAAAGCAGAAGTTGAAACAGTCCTTGCTCAAACAGGTAAAGGTTTAGAAGGCATAGAAGACCTTTCTAATGTAGTGATTGCCTATGAACCAGTGTGGGCAATAGGAACAGGTAAAACTGCTTCTCCTGCTGATGCTGAGGCAATGCATAAAGCAATTAGAGAATATATTGCAAAAATTCGTTCTTCTAGTGCAGCTGAAAATATCCGCATTTTATATGGCGGCAGTATGAAAGCAGAAAATGCAAAAGAATTAATGGCATGCCCTGATATAGATGGCGGTCTTGTTGGCGGTGCAAGCCTCAAAGCAGACCAGTTCTTAAAAATAATTAATTTTGATAAATAATTAATTGCATATATTGGCTTATTTTTATAAATAAGCCAGATAAATTAATGGAGGTTAGAGGGATATACCCTTAAAAGTTAGGAAGTTATGTATACAATTGTTTTAGCACTATATGTATTTGTATGTATTTTATTAATAATTGCAGTTTTATTACAGAACAGTAAAAGTTCAGATTTAGGTGCAGCATTAGGCGGCGGCAGTGGTGAAATGTTTGGTCCAAAAGCACCAGCAAGCATTATGAATAAAATTACAACTGTTATAGCTGCAGCATTTTTAGTGCTTTCTCTTATTTTAGCAATTATGTCAGGTTTAGGTAATGACAGTGTTATGAGAAAAGCAAATGTTCTTTCACAGCAGCTGCCAGCTGAGGCAACTCCGCAAACACCAGCAAATACACCTGCTCAAGGAAACAGCCCCGTTATTCCATCTAACACTCCTGCTAGGTAGTAAGTAATATCAATTACTCAAAAGGTTGTGAATGTGAAAAAAAATATTTTACTAATATACTTGTATCTCATTATAGTCCTGCTTTTTAGTGCCTGTAAAAACAGGTTAGAAAAAGAGACTATGCAGGAAGATACAGAACAGGTGGCAATGGAAATACCTTATGGCGATGCATTATCCACAGGTGAAATCGCTGAACCTATAAACCTTATTCCTGCTCTTGCAGCAGATTCTGCAAGCCATAATGTAACCCAGTATATTTATAACGGTTTAGTAAAATATGATAAAGATTTAAATTTAGTAGGTGATTTAGCAGAACGCTGGGAAATATCTGAAGATAAAAAGGTTTTTATATTTTATCTTAAAAAAGGGGTAAAATGGCATGATGGAGTAGAATTTACAGCAGATGATGTAAAGTTCACTTATGAATTTATGATTTCAGATGATACCCCAACTGCCTATGACGGCGATTTTAGAGCAGTGGAATGTGTAGAAGTTATTGACAGATACACAGTGAAAGTTACTTATAAGGATGTATTGTCCCCTGCACTTGCAAGCTGGGGTATATGGATGATGCCGCGTCATGCTTTAACAGATAAACCAAGCCGTTCCCCACTGCAAAGAAAACCTATAGGCACAGGTCCATATAAACTGGAATCATGGAAAGCTGGTCAGTCTATAATATTAACAGCATTTCATGATTATTTTGAAGGCAGACCAAAAATAGAAAAGGTATTTATAAGAGTTATTCCTAATCAGACAACACAGTATTTGGAGCTTTTAAATGGCACAATAGATATTATGGGGCTTACACCTAAACAGGATGCACTTGATACAAATACTCCTAAATATCAGGATAATTATAATACATATTCATTTCTTGATTTTTCATATACTTATGTGGGCTACAATTTTAAAAGAGCACCATTTGATAATAAACTTGTTCGCCGTGCATTAACTCATGCAATAAATAAGCAGAGTATAGTAAACGGTATTCTTTATGGCAAAGGTATTGTGGCAGAAGGTCCATATAAACCAGATTCATACTGGTATAATCCAAATGCAAAAGGTCCTGAATATAATGTTGAAAAAGCAAAAGCACTGCTTGCTGAAGCAGGATTTAAAGATATAGATGGTGACGGCATACTTGAATATAATGGCAAAAAATTTACGATAGAGTTAATGACTAATTTAAGTAATGATGTTCGTGGAAAAATTGCAGAGCTTGTGCAGCAAAACTGGGCAGATATCGGTATAGATGTGCAGATAAAGGTTCTTGAATGGGCAGCAATGCTTGGTGAACTTAATAAAAGCAATTTTCAGGCTGTTATATTAGGCTGGTCTACTGTATTAGACCCAGACCAGTATGATATATGGGCAGCAGAGCGGTGCGGCGGTAACGGTCAAAACTATATATGCTATAATAACGAAGAAGTAGATAGTCTTTTAATAAATGGAAGAAAAATTTTTAATAATGAGGAGAGAAAGCTTTATTATGACAAAGTGCAGGAAATATTAGCAGAAGAACAGCCATATACATTTTTATATTTCCCATACAGTAATATTGCTCTTAATAAACGGTTTCAAAATGTAGAGCCAGCAAAAGCAGGCATTACATATAATTTTATAGACTGGTGTGTTCCAAAGCAGCAGCAGAAATATAAAGTAATGGCAGAATAAAGGATAGGGGGGGGGGAATGTAGTGAAGCGGATTTGTCTTTTTGCAGGATACAGCAGCAAGGGTATAATAGAAGATTATACTCTTTACTACATGCAGGAGCTTTCAAAAATATCAGATGTATATTATTTGGCAGATAACATAATACTGCCAGAAGAGATTGAAAAAATCACCCCTTATGTAAAAGATGCTTATGGATATATCCATGGCAAGTATGATTTTGGTTCATGGCAGGAATTAATAAATATAATCAGCTGGGAAAAAATATCAGAATATGATGAGTTGATATTGACAAATGACAGTGTATTTGGTCCTTTATATAATTTTAATGATTTCATAGAAGGGATAGAGAAAGATAAAGAGTGGGATTTATGCGGCATTAATACAGCTTATGATTTTCACACATGGCATTTAAGCAGCTATTTTCTAATTTGTAGAAAAAATTGTTTTTTATCAGATATATTTAAAGAGCATATAAATTCTGTAAAAAAAGAAGACAATGTAAAAAAGGTAATTGAAAAATATGAGATTGGCTTGTCACAAAAAATGGTGGAGGCAGGTTTCATTTTAAAAAATGCAGTTAAGTTTAGGAAAAATATATATATTTCATGGCGTAGTTTTGTTTTATCAGGCTCTCCATTAATTAAGCGTAAAATTTTTAGTGATGAATTATTTTTAATATGCAGAACATTAAACTGGGAAAATTTTTTAAAAAAGCACACAAAGTATAATACTTCACTTATTTATACCTATGTAAACCAGTTTAAAAGAAGGTTTAGAATATTCAGACTAATCAACAATAAGATTTTTTGGCAGTATGCAGGCAAAGGAATAATTAAAATAATTTGGACAAAGGAAAGAAAACTAATTCGTATATTTGGTATATACCTGCTGAATATCTATAACTATGACAGCAACAAAATAAAACTGGTGGAGAAGTAGAATATGGAAAACTGCAGATTAATTGAACTTACATCTCACGGAGATAACAGGGGAAGTTTGATAGCTCTTGAAAAAGAACATGATGTGCCTTTTGATATAAAAAGAGTTTATTATATATATGATACAAAAAGAGGTGTACCTAGAGGTTTCCATGCACATGAAAATCTAGAGCAGCTTTTAATATGTGTAAGTGGTTCATGTAAAATCAAAGTAGATAATGGTAAAGAAAAAGAAATCTATGAATTAAATTCTCCAGAAAAAGCATTGTATATTGGTAAAATGATATGGAGAGAAATGTATGATTTTTCCGGAAGCTGTGTTTTAATGGTAATAGCAAGTGAATATTATAATCCAGAAGAATATATCAGGGATTATGATAAATATATAGAATTAGTAAATGGGGGGGGGATATAGATAAATGTATATTCATCCTCTTGCTGATGTTAAAAGTAAAAATATAGGACAAGATACAAAAATATGGCAGTTTTGTATTGTGCTTGAAAAAGCTGTAATTGGTAAAAACTGTAATATTTGTGCTCATGTTTTAATAGAAAATGATGTAATAATTGGTGATAATGTTACAATAAAAAGCGGAGTTCAGCTTTGGGACGGTATCCGTATAGAAGATAATGTTTTCATAGGTCCAAATGTAACATTTACAAATGATTTATATCCCCGTTCAAAAAAATATCCTGAAAAATTTTTGCAGACAGTAGTAAAAAAAGGTGCATCAATTGGAGCAAATGCAACAATTCTTCCGGGCATTACGATAGGGGAAAATGCAATGATAGCAGCAGGAAGTATCGTTACAAAAGATGTGCCTGCAAATAAATTATATAAGAATAAGACAATTGTGGAAATAAAAGATATAGAGGCAAACTTATGGGATTAAAAACATTTATAAACAATATAAGATACTTATCAAGGTATAATATAAAAAAGATTGCAAATAGTCAAGTAAATTTAGAAGATATTGTAAAAATTATACATTTATTTCCATATATTGAAATGGAAAGTGTGAAAAAGCCAAATATTTTAGGTATTGAAGAAACTATTGAGTTATTAATAAATACAGATAAATCAATCATCAGATATGGTGATGGTGAGTTTGAACTTATGGGGGGGGGAATATAGCTTTTCAAGAATATAATAAGGACTTAGCCAATAGATTACAAACTATATTTAAAACAGATAATGATAATATTTTGATAGGGATATCAAGAATATATTTTTACATAGAGCTTAATAAATACATAGATACTATATATGATTTTCTTTTTACATACATAGCAAAAGAACATAGAAGACTGCTAGATATGATAGATAATAGTAAGCAATATGTAAGTGCATAAATCACACAACTTTATAA
>CAMWVK010000031.1 GCA_947177675.1 uncultured Mucispirillum sp. | reverse complement strand
ATACCTTTTCCTATATAAGCTTTTCTGGCACTATTTTTAATACAAAAGTTACTATCCGCATTAAAAGTGATGTATCTGGAATACAGCTTTTAACTATTTCTCTGCCGTTTCTATATGTTTTCCAGTATGTTTTGCCATTTTTTGCATAAAGTTTCCATGAAATATATTCTGACATATCTTTTTCCATAGTTTCCCTTAAAATTTTTGCAAAATTTTCATTAAAAAATACAGCAATAACTTCTGTATTATATATTGCAGACCTGCCATCTAAATTAAAACTTCCTATCCAGCTTATTTTGTCATCTACAACTATAGTTTTGCTGTGCAGTGATGCACCAGAATTATGTCTGTTATATACTTTATAACCTTCGTTGCGGAATTCATAAACATTAACACCATTTAATACGAATTTATCTCTATACCTATCCCAGCCAGAATAAACAACTTTTGCATCTGTTGAAGAAAGTGAGTTGGTTAAAATATTTACATTTATGCCTTTTTTTGCACCATTAATTATGTTTTTCATACCATTTTTACCCGGAACAAAATAAGCAGCAGATATATATACAGATTTTTTTGTTTCCTGCCATAAGCCATCTAATGCACTTATAATAGGGCTAATGTATCCTGTGCCTTCTGCCTTTTCTGGACTATCTGCAATTAATTTAGAATTTCCCCAGTAAACAGGGAATTTCCTTTCATTAAAGCTTTCAGTAAAAAGTTTTACAGCATGGTCAAACATTTCACTTTCCTGCTGATAATAAGCAGACTGTGCAGTAATTTCTTTATCTAAAATATTTAATTCTTCTGGATTATTATGGTTAGGGAAAATGTCTACTGGTATAGATTTATGATAATGCCAGTATTCATTAAAAGAGCCAAGAGCATCTTGAGCAAGTTTTCCAATAAAAAGCACATCAGTATCAGAAAAATTTAATCTAGAGCTGTCATCAAAATAGTTGCTTGCAATATTTCTGCCGCCTATTATAACTGCAGAGCTGTCTACAATAAAAAGTTTATTATGCATTCTATAATTAAGCCTGCTAATATTAAAAAGAAACTGTGGATATTTTAATATTTTTGAGCGGTATTTATATGGGTTAAAAACTTTTACTTGTATATTAGGGTGATAGTTTAAAAGCATAATATCGCTTGTATCTGAAGAAAGTCCATTATCATCCACTAAAATGCGGATTTTTACACCTCTGTCAGCAGCAAGTTTCATTTCGTGCATTAATATTCTTGATGTAACATCATTTTCATATATATATGTCTGCAATTCTATGGAATGGCATGCCATTCTCACTAATGCTATCCTGTGTAAAAATGATACTTTGCCACTTTTAACAAGCACAGCACCGCTTTTTAATGGATTATTTTTAAGTTCGTCTGCATAAACCACACTTACAGGTGTTTTTGATATATCATAAGGTGGAATAATAATTTTTGAAGAAATGTATGTTTTATAATCTTTTGGCAGATTTTTTGTAGAATATATAACAGTTGCACTGCTGGCAACAATAATAATACCAAAAAGAATAAAAAAAGCTATAAGCATATACATTCCCCATCAGGATGCTGTTTTAATCTTTTCCTAATAAATAATACTGCAAAAACAACACATGCAATAATGAGTAAATCTATAATACCTGTAATTATTTCAACCATAAACACTGCCTGTTAATATAATATATTAAAATAACATATAATATTTATACTCTCAATATAATAATTAGAAGAGTATCACAGACTTGAACAATGCAGAAAAAAATATCTATTTAAGAGCAGCTTTCACATATAGTTTCAGTAAAATTATATTTTGGTGTTTTCATATAATAAAGAGTTTTAAGCCCTAACTCCATTGCATATTTAATATCTTCCCACAGAATTTTAGCAGATTCAGGCTTTGTATAATAGAGAGTTACAGACTGGGACTGGTCAATATATTTCTGCCTGATTGCTGCAAGCTCAATGATAGTTTTTGCAGGAATATCCCAGCATCTTTCATAGTAAAGCCTGTTTTCTTTAATATTTGCCACAAGTGTAGGTATATTTTGCAAACCTTCTTCCATATAAAATAAATCCATAACAGGCTCAATAGATTCTGTTGCAGAAATACTTTTTCCACTTGTTGCAGTTGGTGCGATTGCTGCCACATAAGAAAATCTTATTCCAAATGTTTGAATATCATCTGCTAATCTGTCCCATTTCTTTTTATCTACTGATAGATTAAATTTCTTGTAGTTAAATAAAGAAAGATGAAAAGGGGTTTTTGCAATGCTCCATTTAGATTTTTTAAAGGCTGGGTATGGACCTCTTTCTTTTGCTAATGTGCAGGCAGCAGAATATAAGTGATAATACACATCATCAAATAATTTATTAGTAAATTCTTTTGCTTCTTCATCTGTAAATTTGATTTTTTTAGATGCCAGCAGGTTTGCATAGTTTAATACCCCTATACCAATAGGTCTGTTTTTTAAATTTGATGCCTCTGCTTCTTTTACTGGGTAAAACTGGGTATCTATAATATTATCGCACCCTCTTAAAAGTGTATAAGAAAATTCTGTTTTTTCCCTTAATGTCATTTTATCCCATGATACAAGGTTTATGGAGCATAAGTTGCATATACCAATTTCACCGCTTTTTCGTATCTGATGTATTTCATATTCTCCACAGCTGTTTAAATATAATTCTTCGCTTTTTAAAGATGAAGCATAAGATGGCACAAGCACTTCGGTGCATAAGTTAGATGCACCAATAAACGAATTTAATACAGACTGTTCATTAATGTTATCTACAAAAGTAAAATACAGGTTGCCGCTTTCTGTGCGGACTTTTAGGATAAGATAAAGTAAATCTTTTGCTTTCACAGTTTTTTTGCGGATACCAGACTTTGCTTCATATTCTGTATATGCTTTTTCAAAATCTTTGCCATAAGTGCAGTTTAAAAGTGGTGTATCTTTTGGGTCAAATAATGTAATATCTGCATCCTGCTCAACTCTTTCCTTAAAAATATTATGTATGCGGATAGAATACATTAATTTTCTTGCTCTTGTGTCTTCTGTACCGCCAGCATCTTTTAACATCACCATATCCTGAACATCATAATGCCAAAATGGAAATGTTACAACACATGAGCCTTTTCTCTTACTCTGCTGGTTAAATGCTGAAACAGTCTGCTCTAATCTTTTAATAAATGGCACAGGTCCGTCTGATATACCATTAAATGATGCTATTTTTGAGCCTGATGAGCGAATATTAGATACATCATAAGCGATACCACCTGAAAATTTTGAATAAAGAGCAATATTACCATCTGTTTGGTTTAAGCTCCATGTATCATCATCTGGAGTATTTAATACACAGGAAGCAAGCTGCGGGTTTTTGTAACCACTGTTCATTATTCGCGGTGTTGCAAATGTTATTTTATGCATGCTTAACATATCATAAGTTTCTTTTATATACTGCATTCTTTTTTTCTTATCATCATTATAAAATGAAAACATTGCAGCTACCATATAAGTAATCTGCGGAAGTTCCAGCTTTTTATTTTTTATAGTTTTGCAGTATTTTGTAAAAAATGTATTTAATGCCTTATATGTAAATAAAAAATCTCTGTCTGGCACTATCATATCGTTTAACAAATCTATTTCCTTATGGGAAAATGAGTTTATAAATTCTTTAGAATAAATACCTGCTTTTACTCCACGGCTAAACACTATGCTTAAATGAGGATACTGACCTGTTTTTTTAAGCCCATAAGTTTCTTTATATATTTTCATTAAATAAAGCTTTTCTGCAATATCATCATATTCTGTATAAAGGGGACTTATGTTATTTACAGCTGTAGTAATAAGGGCATCATATAAATCAGTGATTTTCATTTTATTATTTATTTTAATATTTAAATCTTTTAATAATTTATCAGTAAATGCTTGTTTGCCCTCTGATGCCCAGCTTGTAACTTTCCTAAGTTTTTCTTCGTTATATGGTTCTTCTCTGCCATCTCGTTTTATTATTATATGCTTTTTACCTTCTGTAAGTATTACCATTTTACACCTATAAATCGTTTTTTAATATACCTTTTTGATAAGATGTGTTTGAGGTTTCCTGTAATGCTGCATTCTGCTTGTTAATATTTCTGTAGTTGTTAAACCAGTCAATAATATCTGTTTTTTCCTCTTTCATATAAGGGTTGTTTATGATACCTATATCTTTTAAGCGGATATTTGCCCAGTATTTTATAAAATTTTCTGATATTTGACTGTTTATGCCTGCCACTTCATAATCATCAAAAAGATATTTTGCCCACTGTATTTCTTGGTTTACAACTTCTTTTGCTATGCTTAATGCAGTTTTCTTGAAAAATCCGTTATCAAAAAGATGCTTAAAACCTTCATTTTCATCACGAGCCAAAATATTTAAAATGTTTTTACCAGTTACCACATGGACAGACAGCTCATCATGGGCTATGAGCTTAATAGTTTTAGTAAAGCCTGTTATCACATCATTATAGCTGTTGTTTATTACAAAAGTTACTAAAAAAGAAAAAGGGAACTTTATGCCCTCTAAATAATATATACCTAAAAGCAGACTTAAAAGTGCTTTCTTTTTATCTTCAATATTAATAGATTTATCATCAGATAAACATAAATCTGAAACATTTTCAAAAAGCATACATTCTTTTTCCATACGCTTTTTTACAAAGTTATCATTGTAAACTAAATCTAAAGTTGCAGCAGCTTCATGGCCAAAAACTTCTGATAAGCCGTAAGAATATGATTCTGCATGGATGGCTTCTTCTATTGCTATTCTTGCATATAAAAGACTCCATATAGAGCTTGTTATAACTCTGCTCATTACAAAACTAAGCCCGCTTGTAACACCGCTGTCCATTAATGTTTGGTATGCAATATTAAGTTTAAATGCCCGCTTTGCATTTTCTGGCAGGCTTTGAAAACGGACTTTGTCAGATTTATAATCTATTTCTTTTGTAAACCATGTATTGCCTTCGCTGGCTTCTTTTAACTTTCTTGCAATTTCATGTGATACATTATCTATGCGGATATAATGACCAAAATCACCAAAAAAAATTTTTTCTTTCTCTGGTTTGAAAGAAATATCTAATATTTTACTTTTCATAAAAATTATTTCCTTATAACATATTTATACTAAATGATAAAAACTAACCAGACAGACTTATAAATATAATATATACGGGCGAGGTCAATGCACGCAAAAATAACTGCTGTCTGGTTAGTCAAGAGTGTATATGTTGTGTAAAAAGAATGTTAAATAGGATAGTATCTCATAGACTTCCCTCCGAAGAATAGATTGAGTAAGCATATCCTGACTTGCTTTCAACCTCTACCCGCCTTCCCGAATATCAGTGGCATAATGGGCTTTGTCTAGCATACAGTTGCGGGGGCAGTGCAGGCATCTCACCTGCTTCCGCTTATCTCTATTTATTTATTATCAGAAAAAAAAATATTCTTCAAGCATAATTTTTTTCAAGTTCAATAACATATTGATATATTAATATAAAAATTTTAAACCAGCATATAATGTTTCAAAATAGGGTTAAAATAAAAATGGATGTAAAGCCGTTATAAAAATACTTTATTTTTTTTACTATATATTATAGAATATGAAAAAATATTTTAGGTGATTAAATGGCAAGACAGTTTAAAAGCAGCCGAAACACAAAAGAAACTCATATAGATATATCTTTAGATTTAGAAAAAGATGATTACAGCATATCTACAGGAATAGGTTTTTTTGACCATATGCTTGAACTTTTTGCTCATCATGGTTCATTTGGACTTGAAGTGAAAGCAAGTGGTGATACACATATAGATTTTCACCATACAGTAGAAGATACAGGCATACTTTTAGGGCAGGCATTTTATAATGCTGCAGGCGATAAAAAAGGCATAAAAAGATACGGTTTTTTTAAAGTGCCAATGGATGAAGCATTAGTTGAATGTGTTATAGATTTTGGCGGCAGACCTTATTTTGCACACAATTTAGAGTTTTCATCACAAAAATGCGGCGATTTTGATATGGAATTAATAGAAGAATTTTTCAGAGCATTTACATATAATGCAAAAATTAATCTGCATATTATTATACATAAAGGCGGTAATTCTCATCATGTATCAGAAGCTGCATTTAAATCATTTGCAAGAGCTTTGAGAGAAGCATTAACAATAGAAAATAACCGATTAATGTCTACAAAGGGAATAATAGAATAATATGATTACAATAATAGATTTTGGCGGCGGTAATCTTCGCAGTGTTCAAAAATCCATAGAATATGTTGGATTTAAAGCAGAAATCACATCTGATGCAGAGATAGTTAGAAAAGCAAGCCATATAGTTTTTCCCGGCAATGGTGCATTTGGGGACTGTATGGCAGGTATGAAAAAACATGGGCTTGTTTCAGCAGTTGATGAATTTATTCAGAAAGGCAATCCATTTTTAGGAATATGTATAGGTATGCAGGCACTTTTTGAAAAAAGTTATGAATTTGGTGTGCATGATGGACTTGGATATATAAAAGGTGTAGTTAAAAGATTTCCTGATGAACTTATAAATAAAGGTATGAAAATACCACATACTGGCTGGAACAGTGTTTATTTTAAAGAAAATCATCCAGTATTTAAAAATATTAAGCAGGATTCTTATTTTTATTTTGTCCACTCTTTTTATGGCGAATGTATCAATGAAAAAAATATACAGGGAAAAACTAACTACGGCATAGATTTTGTTTCTGCCGTTTCGTATGAGAATATAACAGGTGTGCAGTTCCACCCAGAAAAAAGCCAGCATGCAGGGCTTAAACTGCTGGAAAATTTTTGTAATTTATAAGTATTATGAGGTTATAAAGATGATAATTATACCAGCTATTGATTTGCTTGATGAGAAAGTTGTAAGACTTACAAAAGGTATTATGGAAGATGCAACGGAATACGGTCATGACCCTAGGGATGTTGCATTAATGTTTGCAGAGCTTGGTGTAGAAAGGCTGCATATTGTAGATTTAAATGGTGCAAGAACAGGTGAAAACCAAAACTTTAATATTATAAAAGAAGTAGTAGAAAAATCAAAACTGCAGATAGAAGTAGGCGGCGGTATTAGAGATATGTCCCGCCTTGATGCTTATATGGATATGGGTGTAAGCTATGCTATACTTGGCACAGTTGCTGTTAAAAATCCTGAATTTGTAAAGGCTGCTGCAAAAAAATATCCAAATAAAATAATATTAGGAATTGATGCAAAAAATATGATGGCAGCTACAGAGGGCTGGTATGAGGAAAGCTCACTATCAGTTTTAGATGTAATAAAAAGATATGAAAGCTGTCAGATAGACAGTGTGATTTTTACAGATATAGAAAAAGATGGTATGCTTGCAGGTATAAATGTTGAGCAGATTAAAAAAGTGGCAGATAATTCAATATTTCCAGTAATTGCATCAGGTGGTGTATCTGGAATTGATGATATTAAACTTTTAAGAAGTATGGACCATAAAAATATAAAAGGCTGCATTGTAGGTAAAGCGATATACGAAAATAAAATAAATTTAGAAGAAGTCTTTAACCAAAGGTAGAATAATATGAAAAAAATTCCATTATTAATTGATATGCTGGCAACAGGTTTTTACATGGGTAAAATCCCATTTATGCCGGGCACTTTCGGAAGCCTTGTGGCAATACCTGCTGGGTTTTTATGCACATTTTTACCAGTTTATGGGAAGTTTGCAGTATTTGCATTTATCTTTTTATTAGGGGTTTATGTTTCTGGCAGATATTCTTTAGTTTCTGGTATTGAAGACCCAGGCTGTGTTGTAATAGATGAAGTTGCAGGATTATTACTTTTCTATATTATTTTTCCATTTAAGCTTATATATATTTTAGCAGGATTTATACTATTTAGATTTTTTGACATATTAAAGCCGTTTCCAGTTAATTTTTTTGACAGAATAAAAAACGGCTGGGGTATAATGCTTGATGATATTGCAGCAGGGTTATATGCAGCTGCAGTATGGTTTATTGTAATAAAGATTTTAGAATATTATAATATTGCATTATAATATGGAGTATAAATTTATGCGTTCATGTATATTAAGCATTGGTTCAGAGCTGTTAGAAGGAAGTGTTGTTGACACTAATTCTGCTTTTATAGCGAATACCCTTTCCCATTACGGCACTGCACCAGATATGATACGGATAGTTAAAGATAACAGGGAAGAAATAGTTTCCCTTTTTAAATCACTTTCAAAAGAATTTGATGTAATTCTTACAACTGGCGGTTTAGGACCTACTTTTGATGATATAACAGCAGAATGTTTAGCAGCTGCCTGCGGTGTAGAAGTTACACTTAATGAAAAAGCATATAAACACATGAAGGAAAGGCTGGAAAAAGCTGGTGTTTTAATTAGAAAAGAGCATGAGCATCAGTCATGGCTTCCTATATCCTGCAGCCTGTATCATAATGAAAAAGGCACAGCTTTAGGTTTTGGTATGCATTTAAACAGGGCAGATATTATATGTATGCCGGGAGTGCCTGCTGAAATGAAAACTATGTTCATAAATTATGTTCTTCCAGTATTAAAGGAGAAGTTTTCTCTTAAAGAAATTATATATAAAGATTTACATTTTTTATCTATACCAGAATCAGATATTGATTCTGTTATAAGAAGTTTAAAAATAAGCAGCGATACTGAATGTATTATAAATGCAGGAAGTGGTAAGGTTGTAGTTAAATTAAGAGGATATAAATATCAGGAAATAGACAGCATTTCACAGGTATTAGCATCAAGTTTTAAAGAACATTATTTGGGTGATAATAATACAGATGAAGCAAAATTAATAATAGATTTATTAAGAGAAAGAAACAAAACAATATCTTTTGCAGAAAGCTGCACTGGCGGCTTATTATCAGAATATATTACAAATATAAGTGGTGCATCAGATGTATTTATGGGTTCAGTTGTAAGCTATGATAATGCAGTTAAGCAGCATGTATTAAAAGTGCCTGAAAAAATATTAAAAGAGCATGGTGCAGTAAGTGCTGAATGTGCAGCCTGTATGGCAAAAGGTGTAAAAGATTTAATGCAAACAGATTATTCTGTATCTATTACAGGTATTGCAGGACCGCTTGGAGCAACTGATACAAAACCAGTTGGGCTTGTATATATTGGGACAGCCAGTAAAAATGGTGTATCAGTGTCCAAAAATGTTTTTAACGGAGATAGACAGCAGGTTAGAATGAGAAGTGCAAAAAAAGCACTGTTTTATCTTTTAAATACAATAAAAGAGAATTAATATGGCTATATTTAATAAAGACAAGGAATTATTTAAGCCAGAATATAATCATCAGTATAAAATCCAATCCAGCAGTTACAAGTCTTATAGTCAAAAAGAAGTTTCGTTAGAAGAAAATATCAGTGCAAGATGCCGCATAGATAATCTGCATAAAATATGGATAAAAAATTTTATAATTATTACTCTGATGCCTGTATTATTTATTATAGGAAGCATTGTTTTAGCATACTATAATGGTAATGATGATATGATTTTAATAGTCAGTGTCTTATTT
>CAMWVK010000030.1 GCA_947177675.1 uncultured Mucispirillum sp. | reverse complement strand
AGACCATAAAACAGTATCAGGAGCATAGATATTAAAATACCAGTTACCTGCTTTTTCAACAGAAACAGATGCTGCTTCTGTAGTATAGTTATCTATGCTTGAAAAGATTTTTAAAATAATCCTTGATTCAGACAGTTTTAATTCACTTTTAAAGCGGTTAAGTGTATAGTCACTTATTTCCCAATATACATATTCTTTTGAAGGGTCAACAGGCATAAAAGCAATAGTATCTTTATCGTAATATGGTGGGATAGGATACTCGTCTCGTTTTATTTTTGCTGTCTGCACTGGTGTTTCCTGATATGTATAGCCTATATTTTGTTCTGCTTTTTTAGCCTGCAGTTCTTCTGTATCTTTAGCAGGAGCAGGTTCTGCAAAGAATGGCTCTAAAGCTTTTATAAGCTCATCTTTACTCATCTTGCTTCTACCTGCAACTTTTTTTGCTGCAGCTAAATCAAGCAATTCCTTTTTTGTAAGTTTATCCAACTTCATTTTTTATTTACCCTCCAGTAATTGTTTATATAACTCAATATATTTTTCTGATGCTTTTTGCCATGAATTATCAATTTCAAGTAAAGTTTTTACAACTTCATCATGTTTTTCAGATGTAATAAGGGATACAGCTTTCATTACAGCTTTCATCATAGCTTCTACGCTAAACTCATCAAATGTTATACCAACACCTTTTTCAACAGCTTCAGATGCACCATCTACAAGACCGCCAGTTTTGCGGGATACAGGCACTGCACCATATCGCATACCAATCATCTGGCTCAAGCCGCATGGCTCATACATTGACGGCATAAGCACAATATCTGCTGCTGCATATTCTTTTTGGCTTTTATTAGCATGGTCATTAACGATTATGCGTATATTTTTACTATACTTTTCCTTTATTTCTTGGATTTTATTGCTGTAATCACTGTTGTTTGGTCCAAAGACAATTAAGTTAATATTATTTTTTTCAAATTCTTCTGCTGCATTGAGAACTAAGTCAAGACCTCCCTCTGGCAGCATTTTTTGTATAAATACCACTAAAGGCAGGTTTTGGTCAAGTCCAAATTCACTGCAAAGTGCATTTTTGCATACTTTTTTGCCATTTATATCTCTGCTTGAGTAGTTTTTTTCAATATTTGTATCATTTTCTGGATTCCATATCATAGAACAGATACCATTTAATATACCTGTAAGTTTATGGGCATGGTTATGAAAAATCTCTTCTATTCCCATACCGCCGTCATCTTTCAGCAGTTCACTGGCAAATGTAGGGCTTACTGTAGTTATCGCATCAGAATATACAATACCGCCTTTTAAAAAGCTTATGTTATCATAATATTCTATACAGTCAATATTATATATATCCCATGGCAGATTAAGTGCTTCCAGTGTAAATTTATTAAATACTCCAAGATTATCCACAGAGTGTATAGTTAAGACAACTTTACACTCTAAATCTGAAAAATTGAGTTTTTTATAAACTGGTATTAAAGCAGTCTGCCAGTTATGACAGTGAAGAATATCAGCTTCTATATTATGGTATTTAATAAAATTTAAAGCAGCCTGACAGAATGTCCCAAACCTTATATCATTATCAGCATAATCAAACTTAACCATACCATAAAGGGTAGCACGGTTAAAAAGTTCATCATTTTTAAAGAATACATACCTAACATCATTTAAATAAGTTTCAAAAAGTTCAAACTCATATACAGCAAACCCTGCATTTACCCATGTTTTAAGCTGCAGGGATTTTATATTATGTTTAGCTGTATCAACAGAAGCATAGAGGGGCGATAAAACTGTTACTTGATGACCTGCTCTTTGTTCTGAATAAGGTAAGCAAAATAATGTTTCAGCCATACTTCCTGCATAGGAAAAGGGTAATAATTCTGATGTTATGTGAATAATATTCATAATTGATTAACCTCTCTTAAATGTTTAGCAGCATCTTCAGGGCTTACAGGATTAATACATATATTTGCTGCCCAGCTGCTTGTGGTCAATTTTGCAACGACTGGGCAAATATCTATATGCCAATGGAAAGCATCTTTTAAATACTGCATATAACCATTGTAATCCGGCCTGTTATTTTTATATGGGGCAAGTCTTAAAGCAAGTGTTAATGCTGGATTGCCTAAAACCTGCGAAAGTCTTCTAAATATTTCATGTGTAATATCTGCAAGCTGCCTTATTGAGCCTTCTGAAATATTTGTAAAGTAGTGCTCATGCTGCTTTGGATATATAGATATTTCAAATGGGTGCTCAGATGCATATGGAGCAAATGCAATAAATTCATAGTTTTCAAATATAATCCTTTCTTTATACTGTTTTTCTTGACTGATTATGTCACAGTATATGCAGCGTTCCTTTTCCTTGTAATAATTTACAGCTTTATTTATGTATTCTTCAACAATGTTTGGCACAACAGGCATTGCAAGAATCTGTGCATGGGGGTGGTGTATATTTTCTCCAGCTTCTGCACCAATATTTTTAAAAGCTGCTGTGTATCTGAATCTTATATCTTTTTCCAAATCTGCAATTCTGCATTTAAATGCAGTATATAAGTTATTAAGTTCATCTTCTGTATATTCTGATATATCAATACCATGTCTGAAAGAATCAATAATTACTTCATGAGCTCCAATTGAAGTCATTTTATCATATATACCATAAGCATGTCTGCTAAGCGAGCCTTCTATACACATAGCCGGATATTTGTTAGGTGTTACTATTAAAGCAGGAGCAGAACTTTCTGGCAGATTAATTGTAAAAATACTGCGTAATTTTTTATTTATACCGCCATCTTTATCACAGAAAGGGCAGGGCATAGATGCAATGGCATCTTTTGTAACATAAGAGTTTCTGTGAGTTCCTCTTTCCTGCGAAATAAGAGCCCATTTTTTTGTTACTGGATTATATCTTAATTCTCCCATTATACTTACCCTATACTAAGCGTCCCTTTTATATTTACTTCTTTGCCAAATGGCATACCAAAGGCCACTGTGATACCTTGAACTGTTAAATCTATACCCATTTCAGACTGAGAAACAGTATATAATGTAAAGTAGATAAATTCTATCTCTTTTTCTACTTCAATTGCAATCTTTTTATTAAGATATTTGTCATAAATTTCAAATTTTTTGGCTTTAACAGTGCCGTGTTCTGTAAATTCTTTATTATTGATAGTAATTTGTGAAATATCAGCAAAATGAAAATTAAATTCACAGCTGTAATTACATTCTACTTTTTTAGATGCTTTTGCCTTTATATGAAAGGCTGCTGCATTATTATTTAAAGTATATGACTTTTCCATCTGTGCATTTATTTTTTCATTATTAATATATATGCCGCCGTTTCTTTTAAAAATGATATTATTACCATTTACTTCCACACTATCAGCAGGCTGGTTTGTAAAATCACCAAATTCTCTAAAAGAGCATTTTTCAAAAGTTTCAAGCTGGAATTTATCTGTAAAATGGTCTATAAAGCAGTTTTTATTATACCAGTCATAAATAATTCTATCTGCTTCTTCTGGAGTAATAGAGTATTCTATATCATGAATTGACGCAGTTTCTTCAACTTTACTTTCCTGTCTTGGCTTTATGTTTTTTAAAAACTTTGCATGGTATGCTTCTTTTTTTCTTGATATAACATTAAGCAGATTAAAGTTTTTATCTTTTAACTCTATTGCTGTAAGCTGACCAAAATCTCTTGTTTCAAAAAGGCAGTTAAATTCAGTGCCTCTTGTATAAACTTCCTCATAACCATTTCTGTCAATATCTGCGGGCTGTTCTACAACTGGCAGCTTAATATTTTCAAGTTTTTCATACATTGCTTCTGCCTGAATAAGTGGAGCCCATGCATTATTTCTTAAATTAGGCAGATAAAGCCCTCCAAAAACACCATGCCATAATGAATCATTACACTGGCTTCTATAAAGCAGGTCTCTAAATTCAGGGTTATTTTTATATTTTCTGCCTCTTACAGATAAATCAATAGTTCTTTTGTGCAGCCTGTTGCTTTCTGGATATTTTACAAGGAAGTTTTTCCATACACTTCCTTTTAAAAACTGTTCAATATCCTGATTAAATGGAGATGATTTTAAATATTCTCTTATCTCTTTATACTTTTCTGACTTATCTGCAAAAAGCGACCATTCACCCATTTCTTCATAACTTGTGATAGGAAGATATACATGACCTGATGGCTTAACTTTCTGCACAGCTTCTTCATAGTGCATAAATTCTATTTCTTTTTCTGATGATACTGCTTTAATAAAATCTTTCAGCCATCCTTTTGTATATACCCAGTCATAAGTATTAGGCCATACACCAAATTTTTCTCCATCATCAAAGCAGGAAATCAGTTTTACATTTCTGTTTTTAGCTTCAAGAATATGCTTAATAACCTCTTCCTGTGGTTTAAATGGTGTTAAATATCTAAGCCCCATATCAATAGGGAAAATATTTACAAGGCAGCCATCCTGTTCAGTAGTAAAATAACCTGTTAATGATTCTTTTGAAAAACCAGCTGCTATTAAGTGATAGTCATCAACTATTATATTTTTTATGCCTATTTCTGCCATATCTGGAATAACAGCAGGGTCCCACACTCTTTCTGTAAGCCATAAGCCAGCAGGTTTCTGCCCAAAATAATTATTAATATAATCCATAAGCATTTTGACCTGTCCTTTTCTATCATCACTTGGTATTGCAGAAAGGATAGGTTCATAAAAACCACCTGCAAAAAACTCAACTCTGCCTTCATCATTGATTTTTTTAAGGTTATTAAATACATCTTCCCTGTGAGTTCTTATATATTCTAAAAGCCATCCACTGTAATGGGCTGAGAATTTAAATTTTTTGTTTTTTAAAGCCACTTCAATAAATGGTGCATAGCTTTCATTTATTGCCCAGTCTACTACACTGTAAAAATTTTCTGCAGGCTGGTGGCAGTGAATTCCAAATAAAAATGGTATTTTCATATTAACCTCTATAATATTATGTATTATTTATACTATCCATTCCTCTTTAAAATCATCTGTAATATTTATTTCAACAGCATTATAAAGAGGTGCTTTTTCAATAACAAGACCATTTTTCACAAGCTTAAATTCTAAAAATATTTTTTCAGCCTCTTTAAACAATTTTAAAGGAATAGATGCTTCTAAAATATGGTCTATTGCATAAGTTACATCATCGGATGTATTTTTTTTGTATCCTAAATCTATTTCAAAAGTTTTTTTACTATCATTAAAAGATATATCTATCTGGCATAACACATCTTCTAATGATGAAAAATCACTTTTCAAAGCAATATATAAGTTTTTATCATCAAAGCCGTAAAGCATGTGGTGCAGAATATCGCCACCTGCATGCATTGAGCCTGCATCAGATTTTAAGTCAAACTCGCCAGCTCCAAGCCATTCAAAAAAGTTACTGATTTTACCTTCTATTTTAGGGCATACATAAGATGAAGGTTTTGTTATTATACCAGAATTTTTTGTGGCTTTTATAGGAGTAAAAAGCTCTGATGGCACATTTAACTTTAACAGCCTGTATATATTAACAAGATGAGTTCTAAAAAGTTTGTCAAATACATCTGCCTGTATAGAAAAATGGTCATCGCCATACCACCAAAACCAGTCGCTGCCTTCTGCTGCATGGTATTCTTTATAAATCTGTGCAGCAGCTTCTTCATTAGCATTTGATATGTGTTTTTCAATAGAGCGTTTTGTTTTGCTTAACAGCTCCCATGCTTTATTTTTTTCAGGATGACCTATCCATATACGGAAGTTGCCCATAATCCATGAGCCTGCTTTAATATTATGAAGAGTTTCTTCAGGCACATCGTAGTTATTTATTACTTCTGAAAATGTCTGAGTTTGCAGCCAGTCAGTATGAGTAAGTCTGTCATAAAGCTTTGTAAAAAAGTTATAAGCATTTTGGTTATAATATTCCCAAGCATTTTCTCCGTCTAATATGACAGATACATGAGGAGAAAAATCAACAGAATCATATATATTTCTTAAATGGTGCATAAAATCATTAACTGCATCATCTTCATTCCATGATGAATAAGTAAAACCTATTAAGTCAGAAAGCATTTTATCTCTGAAAAATATATTTATTTTCTTACCGTTATGAATTTGAAAGTGCTTTTGATAAAGTCTGTATCTGTTTGCTCCATCTTTCATATTAAGCTGTAAACTGTTGCCTAAAACTTCTTCATCTGTAGCTATCCAGCTAATATCATTTCCTGCAAATATTTCCGCAGCTTTCTGGCTTACACTGCCTTCTGCAGGCCACATTCCCTTTGGTCTGAAACCAAAATGGCGTTCAAATTCATTAAGTCCTTCTCTTACATGCCATGCAGCATCATCTTCTAAACTGCCTTCAAATATCGGCATATTCATATCCGGACATACTTCTTTTGCAGAGTTAATGTCTATAAGTAAAGGCAGAATAGGATGATAAAATGGTGTGCATGATATTTCTGCTTGATTATTCGCCTGTAATCTTTTATGTATTTCTACTATTTTTGATACCCAGCCTGCAGCATGTTTCAAAAGCTCAATTTTATCTTCTTCTGTAAAAGATGAGCCTTTATTCAAAAGGTATTGTATATGACCGTCTTCCTGTCTTAAATATTCACCACACCAGGAAAGTATATATACTATTTCTAAGTCTAATATTTCAGCATCTGAAAAATCTGCTGCATTACCATTTGATGCAATAACTTTTTGATGCAGTTCATAAAACCTTTTAATAGGTTTAATCATTGTTTGAAGGTTTGCCATACAGCACTGATTTAAAACAAGCTGTCGTTCTTCCTGAGTAAGTGATGAGGCTGGTTTACGCATAAGTATAAGGAAATTGTCTGCTGCATTAAAATCAGTATATTCTTTTAACTGAATAAGCAGGGAAGGCACATAGTTAAACACAGCCTTAACACCAGATTTTTCTACATGGGCAGCCATTTCATAATAATCTTTTAATGCATGCAGATATACCCACGGCATATAAAACCTGCCATCATTGTCATTTTTATAATAAGGCTGGTGCTGATGCCATAGTAAACTTAAATATAACTTTTTCATTATCTATTTCCTTATGTTTTTATATATTAAAACTAATTAAGCCGGAAACTACTTTACCGGCACTCTACTATACATTATTATAAATAAATCCTGCCCCATATTTTTAAGAGGCAGGAAACATATTGATTATTCTGCATCGTGTTCTGCAATCCATTTATTTATTTTATCAACAAATTCTTTGTGGATTGCATCGCCTGTTTTCTCTGTTTTTCCTTCAATGTATAAGTGAACATTTGGGGAATACTGGTCTGGCACCATGTGTGCCCAGCCACCATCAAGCAGTATTTTAATACCATCTAAGAAAGAAGCATCTTTTTCTCTTGCTTCTTCACTCATTTTTCTCATTAAAAACCCTTTTACTTCAACAGGGCAGTTGATAACTGAGTGATAGAATTTATACTCTGGTATTTCTGCAGCTATTTCTGAAAGAGGTTTGCCTATTTTGTTCATCATTTCAACTATTTTTAATGAAGCATACATTGCATCAGGTGTAGTGCTGTGTTCAGGAAAGCAGATGAAACTTCTTAAATTGCCTGTGAAATTATAGTCTCTTAAAAATGTGCCTTTAATGCCTGTAAAAGAGCCATGTATAACTTCTACATTTTTAAGCTTATTATCAAGCACACTAGGAGCAAAAGCTGGCAGATAAACTTTTACTTTTTTAGAGGTAGATTTATCTATTAATAAGAGCATAAGCATAAGCAGTTTATGACCATTAAGTTTTTCGCCTGTATCATCAATAACTGTTAATCGTTCACCAGATGGGAATATAATAAAACCAGCATCAGCATTTAATACTTTAACAATATTTGCAGCCTGCTGTATTGCAGCATCCTGCTGATGTTCAGAGCGGGAAAGTTTAAGCTCGTCATGGTTTGCATTTAATATAACAGAATCAATGCCTACTTTATTAAGTATTTTAGGAAGAATAGGGTCTGTTACACCATTTAGCAGGTCAAGAACTATTTTTGTGCTTTTAGCCATAAGAGCCGTTTGGTCTATACTTCTTAAAAGCCCTTCAATATAAAATTCTTTAACCATTTGTTTTTCACTAATATCGCCTATTTCATTATGTGTTACGCGTCTGAAATTTTCTCTGAAAAATGCTCTTTCAAGATTTTTTTCTACACCAGAATCTATACTGTCCCCAGCATCATTAAAGAAAAGTATTTCTGTGTGAGTAGGGTCGCTGGGAGACTGTCTGAAATGAACGCCGCCAGTTTCCCCAAAAGTAGAAAGTTTATAACGCATAGCAGGCAGAGCTTCCATTTTTAAATCAACAGCATTAACACCGGTTGAAAGCAGACCCCCTAAAAATGCTCTTTTAAGCATTCTTGATGCTTTATGATAATCTCTTGATATAAGGATTTTAGAACCTTGTGGTAAAAGTGAGCCAAAAGCTGCACCAAGTTTTGCTGCCATATCTGAAGAAAGCTCAATATTTGTTCTGGCACTAACTTTACCGCCTTCAAATATAGAGTTTTTCCATTTGTCGCCCCATATAAGATTAGAAGAAACGATAGAACCTTCTTCCACCTGTTTATTAGGCCATGCCATAATATCTTTTTCAAATACTACATTATTGCCAATAGATGTACCCTCTGCAATAATAACACCATATTCGCATTTTACTTTGCTGCCAACAAGAACACTGTCACAGAATACTGCATTAGTAATAGAGCAGTTTGCCCCAACATTTACTTTATTCCAAAGTATAGATTTGGAAATAGAAGTATTTTCATTAATAGAGCAGTCATTGCCCATACAGCAGTCAGAAATTTTTGTATTAGCACCAAAAGAGCAGTTATCACCAACAACAACTAGACCAGTAATTTCCACACCTTCAGCCATTTTAAAATTTTCGCCATGGTATAGTATGCCTTCATTTAAAGTAACTTTTGTGCCTTCAAATGGAAGTTTAATCATACCTGAAGCAATTTCCAGCAGAGAAGTTCTGTATGAGTCAGGGTTACCTACATCTCTCCAGTAGCCTTTTGCATTATATCCATATATATGTGTTCCACTAGCCATAATGCTTGGGAATAAATCTTTTGAAAAGTCAAAGTTTTTATTTTCTGGTATATAGTTTAATATTTCTGGTTCAAATACATAAATACCAGTGTTAATAGTGTCGCTGAATACTTCTCCCCAGCCCGGTTTTTCAAGAAAGCGGACTATTTTGCCATCGCTGTCAGTAATTACAACACCAAATTGTAGTGGGTCAGGAACAGATGTAAGTGTAATAGTAGCTTTTGAGTGTTTATCTTCATGGTATTTAATGATTTCAGGTATATTAAAATCAGTAATTAAGTCACCACTTACAACAATAAATCGTTCATCAAGAAATTTTTCTGCTTTTTTAACTGCACCTGCTGTGCCATAGTCATCATCTGGAGTAAAGTATTCTATATGAATACCAAGCTCTGAGCCATCTCCAAAGTGAGCTTTAATAATTTCAGGTTTAAAGTAGAGAAGGATAGCAATATCTTTAATGCCGGCATCACGCAGTGACATTATGATATACTCCATCATAGGTTTATTGTAAACAGGAATCATTGGTTTTGGAACACTTGATGTGAGGGGCTGTATCCTTGTTCCAAAGCCACCAGCCATAACAACTGCTTTCATAATTTTACCACCTTTATATTTCCTTATTTTTAAATTGTTTTTTAAACAAATTAAATAAAGTCTTTAATCTAAAAGTAATAAAAAGGCACTTACTAATATTTAAAGACTGTTATTTAAGAATAATTAACTGGCTTACTGTCTAATTTTCTTTTGCAAGCACTTTTTTCACTTCTTCTTTTAAAGAGTCAGTATCCTGAGATTTTACCCAGTATCCGTCTGCACTCCATGTTGAAAAATCATCTTGATAAGCAGAGTAAGCTGTGGCAAGGATAGTTTTCATACCTTTATATTCTTTAACGATTCGCTGCAGAATATCAATACCGCTTTCGCCTTTTAATTTAATATCAAGCAGACAAAGGTCTATTTTTTCTGATTCAAGTATTTTGAAACATTCTGCAGAATTAGATGCTTCAAAAGTGTTATAGCCTTCTTCCTTTAAAACTGATGAAAAAAGAAAACGAATATCTTCCTCGTCATCAACTAATAAAATATTATAAGCCATAATGTCCTCCTTTTAAGTTATATAT
>CAMWVK010000029.1 GCA_947177675.1 uncultured Mucispirillum sp. | reverse complement strand
AGTAAAAGCTTTTAAGCTATTTCCGCCAAAGCTCATACTATTATCTGCTAAAATACTGAATATCTTTTAAACAAAAAAATTATTATATTACTCTACACAAATTTTGGCATTGTTTCTGGATATTTTGGCCATGCTCCGCTTTGAGTGCATACAAAAGCAGATATATTTACTGCCATGTGATGAGCATCTTCCAAAGAAAGCCCTGATAATATGTAATACACAAAAGCACCAGAAAATGCATCACCTGCACCTATTGTATCATTCACTCTAACAGGCGGAGTTTTTAATGTGGATACAGCATCAGCAGTATATATACTGGAACTTAAACTGCCATTTGTATATATTAAATATTTTAGATTATATTTTTCTAAAATCATTCTGCATAAATCATCATCAGACATATCTACATCAAGCATATTTTTTAATACAACAGCTTCATCACTATTTACTTTAAAAATATTGGCATAAGTAATAAGCTCTGTTATAAGCTGTTTAGAATAATATTCCGCTCTTAAATTTATATCAAACAGTCTTAATAATGATGGATTTGCATGTTTTAATAAAGTGATAATAGTTTTGTGTGATACATCATTTCTGCTTGCCAGTGTGCCATAGCATATTGCATCTGCTTTTTTAACAAGAGTAAGTGCATTATCAGTTAATGGAATATAATCCCATGCAGCATTTTCCACAATATTATATTCAGGCATACCATAATTTATTGTAACATGAACAGAACCAGTTGGATAATCAACTCTTTCTATAGCTGTATGCAGAGCTGTTTTTGAAATTGCTTCTAAAAGTTCATCACCAAGTTTATCTTTACCAACTGCACTAACTACATAACTTTCTGCCCCAAGGCATGATGCATGATATACAACATTGGCAGGTGCTCCGCCAACTCGTTTTCCACTAGGCAGCCTGTCCCATAAAAGCTCACCTATTCCTATTATCAAAGGATGCTGACTCATTATTCGCTCCATATATATGACCGCTATATAATCACACAAAAATAAAATATAGTCAATAGCTTTACCTGATACATGTGTTTTTAAAGAAAATTTTTATTCACAGCAGTATTTTTGCTGTGTTTATTAGTAAAAATGTAGATTTTCCCATATAATTATACTATAATAATATATTAAATGGAGACAGTATGATAACTAATATTATTACCCTTTATATGCAGATATTCTGTATTATAACTTTTGCCTCATATTTAATATATGTGCTGGCAGTTGTTCCGCTTTATAAAACGCTGCCGTTAAAAGTTATTAAAAGATATAATTCCATTATGTTTGATTTTGCAATATTTATGGTCATATTAATGGTGTTTTATATATTAAATCAATCAATATTTCATATAAAGCATACACTTTTTATAAGCATAGAGCTGATGATAACTCTTTCTTCAGGTGTGCTGCTTTCATCTATTATATCCCATTTTGCAGTCAACAGCTTTAATATGTCAAAATTATCTGCTTATATTTCTTATCTATTTTTATTTATATTCTTATTTATACTTTATATTGCAGTTGTATTTAAACCTTATTACTAACAGCAGATTTTTTTAAAGGCTTCTGCATTTTCTAACATTGCAGCTTTTATTAATAATTCTTTTTCTTCATCTTTTGCAACAGCAATATCCTGCTGATAGCTTATATGTTCCATAATATATTCGGCTTTTTCCTGATTTTCTGCCTTATCTATACATATCTGATTAAGTGATGAAAGCAGAGAAAGCTCTGTATCAAACTTGCTGTTATTATAAAAAAGATATGTAATAAGTTTCATTACATATATATAAATATGAATGTATGGCAGCAGATTATAAATATCTTTCTTTGAACATTTTTCATAAGTGAGCATATCAAATGATTTATCATATTCCTGCGGAATATATAAACTTTTCCAAGATGCTTCAAGCTTATCAAGTGCTTCTATTATCTCTGCATCTGCTTGATATTCTTTTGATAAAAGTTTTTCTAAATCTGGTATAATAGTTTCTTTTATTATTTTTTCTATTTTTTCATCTTTAATATACTGTGCCATAAGTCCTCCTTACATTTATCTAAAAATATTAAAGAATTACTTTATAATGTCAACCATTATTATATTTTTAAAATAAAAAATGCAGGACATTTTGTCCTGCATTTTTTGTTTTGAGCATTGTATTTCTATTAATGAGTTTAATAGTCTTAATTAATAATATCCGTTTCCGCCATTTATAAATAATTATATATACTAGATTTTAATAGATTCAGTTTTTTTAATAATAGTAACTTTACCTGCTTCAAATTTTACTTCAACAGAGCCGTAAAAACCCTGTTCCATAGTTTCTCTCATTATTTCATAAAGTTTAGTAAGTTGTGATTTTCCGCCAATTTGATGCTCGTTTTTGTTAATACTTAATGCTGCCATAATGCTCCTCCTCAAATGTTTTGTTCGTTGCATTTATATATTTTTATTTTTATAATTTTTCTATGCCTGTAAAAGAGATAATGCAATTGCGGGTATTTGGTTAGCTTGTGCAAGTATTGCAATATTTGCCTGATAAGCAACTTGTGCAGTAGTCAGTGCTGTTGTTTCTTTTGCTATATCAGTATCTCTTATTCTTGATTCACTTGCAGTAGTATTTTCTTCTGCTGCTGCAAGAGTATTAATTGTGCTTGAAAGTCTATTTACATGTGCACCAATTTTTGCTCTTGCTGAAACAACTTTAGTTAATGCGTTATCAATTTCAGTAATAGCTCTTTGAGCATCTTCCTGAGTATTAATGTTCGTATTGCCTATACCTAATGCAGCAGTATTTAATGCAGGAAGTGATACATCTAATTTTTCACCTTTTTCAGTGCCTATTTGTATTTCTGTTCTTGCATCAACTATATGCAGATTTAAGTTTTGATTTTCAAGTCTGCTGCTTGGTTTGAAATCAATTTTACCTGTGCCTGTATTATAATAAGCATCAACACCAGTTCTAGTATCAACTATTAAATCAACTCCACTGATAACATCTGTTACTCTTGAATTACTTGTTACTCTTTCGCCTGCTACTACACCTGTTAAGTTATCTTTTGCAGTAATAGTCTGTATATTCTGGCTTGATTTCTGAACAACTTCAAGACCAAGAGCATCCATTAGTTTTTGACTTCCAATAAATGAGAGCTCGCCATCTTTACCTGTCAAAGCAGACTGAAGTATCATAATTCCTGGAACTACACCAAAGCCAGTGCCTGCTGTTTGGTTAAAGGATACAAGTTTTTTATCCACTTCAGTTAAGCCGCTGCCCATGTCTAAATCTTTAGTAATAGCTTTTGTTATTTTATCTACTACATCTTGAATAGTATCATCGCCCTCTAAATAGATTGTAGTATTTGTATTATTACCATATATTTTTAATTCCTGAGTTGAAACAAAAAGCTCAACACCATTTTCATCTACAAAGTTTGCAAGCTCAGAAAGTTTTGTTGTAGATGTAGCAGCTTCGCCGCCTTTGCGAACTTCAATTGTTGCTGTTCCTGATAATGTCTGACCATTTGCAGCATTACCAGTATTTTCTTTAAAACCTAATGTAATTTCTCCAGCATTAAATGTGCCTGTTTTGCTGTCTAATGTTACCATGTGAACTGTTACGGAATTATATTCAACTATACCGTCTTTATCATCTGGTTTAGTTAATGAGTTTGGCTGGTTATAAACTATTAAAGGACCTTGCACACCATTTTGACTTATTTGTAATGCACCACCGCCATTTGCCATTAAATTATCATCATTTGCAACACCTTTTGAATCAGTTACAGAAAAAAGGAATTTATCGCCAGCATTAACTGTATCTGCACCATTAAGTATTGGTATTTCAAAGTTTAAATTAAAACCGTTTGAGTTATATGCACCTTGTAATTTACCATTTACTGATGCAAAATCCAACCACTCTCCTTCTTCACCAGTTTCTGCAGAAATAAATTTTACTCTGTAACCTGCACCAGTTGCTGCATTAGTGCTGTTTTCTGTAAACTCAATCATAAAGTAACCACTTTCATTTGTAGTAACTGCTGTAACTGTTCCAAAAGCCATATTTGAGCCATTTTTTTGATAGCTGTTGATAAACGACATAGATGATGACATAACATTACCAGCTGCTCCACCATCTGTTGGGTTTTTAACTGTTACACTATAACTGCCTTCTGCTGTATCTTTAATATTATCAGGATTACTTACCTCTCCTATATTTGTAGTGCCTTGATTACTCATATATGCACCAAGTTCACCTTCTCTTAATGTAAAAATTTGAGTAGACTGCACTTGGTTTTGACCTGGTTTCACATCAAAGTAAATATCATAGTTGCCGTCAGCTACTGTGCCATTAATTACAGCACTGATTTTGTCAGTGCCGCTGTTCCATGCACCGCTTGATTCGCCATTGATAAGTTTTTTTGTATTAAATTGTGTTGTTTCAGAAATCCTGTCTATTTCTTCTTTTAACTGGTCTATTTCTTTTTGAATTTCTAATCTGTCATTAGCAGAATATATACCATTTGCACCTTCAACTGCTAATTCTCTCATTCTTTGAAGCATACTTGATATTTCATTTGTTGCACCTTCTGCTGTTTGAAGATATGAGATACCATCTTGTGCATTTTGTGATGAAGTTTGCAGACCTAAAATGAAACCTCTCATTTTTTCAGATATTGACATACGAGATGGGTCATCCATAAATGAATTTATACGCAAGCCTGATGAAAGTCTATTTATAGATTTGCTTAAATCGCCCTGATTTCTACCAGCAGCAACTAAGCTTGATAAAGAAAACAAATTTGTGTTAGTAATCATACTTGTTGACATCCTGTCCTCCCTGACTTATTCAATAGAGTCTCAACCTTGTATGGTATATGTATCGTAAAAACTTAAAAATTACTTTAATAAAATTTTAGTTTTTCTAATCTTTTATTCTCTGGCATCCCTGCCGTTTTATTCTTTATCGGAATGTTAAAATAAAACTTTAGAAAATATTTTACTTATATTAAAAAAAATTTTATACTTTTGTAAATAAAGGCTGGCGGAGTTTGTATGAACAGATTTTTATTGCTATTTATTTTTTTATGTCCTTTTAATGTATTTGCAGAGAATACTGCTCTTGACAGCAGTATTTATGAAGTAATGCATATAGGTTTTATGCTGCCCCCTGCTGATTTAAAATGGACAAATACTTCCGCTAATGCAAATTATACTGACATTAAAGCAAAAATCAGAAAACAGCTGCAGGATGCTTTACTGCTTAATAAAAAATATCCAAATATTACCCAAAATCAAAAGAATAATATTATATTCCGATATAATCATTTACAGGCAGAACTGCAGGACAGCATAAAAAATAATAAAATAAATGGTGTAGACATCCCACTTTATAAACTTTTTTTAGATTTATCTATGCTTAGCATAAATGAATATAAAGGTGATATTTCAAACTTTGCTTCCTTTGATGAAAGCTACTTTTATGTAACTTTAAGAAGCCGCATTTTAATAAGCTATATTTTATTTAACATTAATTATATGCCTGAAGTTCAAAAAATTATACTTGAATATACCAATATGTATATAAATAAATATAGAGAATATATGCAGAATGACTTTAAAACAAAAATTACTAAGTATGATTATTATAAAGCATATAAAAAAGCAGCAGATGAGCTTACAAAAGCAGTATATGAAAGATACAGTTTAAATAAAAAAGTAAATCTTGCTGAAATTAAAGATAAAAATGGAAACTCATTGAAAGGTATGTGGTTCAGCATAGATTTTGATAAGGCAGGCAGCCCGCTTTTTACGACATATTACAGCCTTTTCTTTGGCGGATATACTGGATACCACTATTATAATTTTTCTTCAGATTATAATTTTGTGGAAACATTTTATACAAATGCAGACACAAGAACTGCTTTATTATTATATCCAAAAGCTGCTTATGTAAAAAATGATGTCCTATATGTTACTCTTGAAAATGACCCTGTAAATAACCAGTCTGAATATACAAAACCATTATATATTCAGGCAAGATTTAAGAATGCTTCACTTTTAGAGCTTACAGATTCTTACTATGACGGCATTTCCTTATTTGTAGATAATATGGATAAGTATATAAAACCATACAGCATTAAACTTTATTTAAATCAAAAAGTAAGCAAAGATAACCTTGAAAAAAACATATTATCATTTATTAAAAAGTCAGATAAGTATGCTGATATTGAAAATGCAGGCAGATTTGTAATTAATAATAAAACATTTTATATATTTATATCATACCATAATTATGCTTACGGCTATGATGGAGTTAACAGTAGATGGAAAGATATTGTCATTACATTTTGGGAAGATATGGGACAGTATGCAGTATTAAAAGATTATTCATATATTGATAACGGCGGAACACTGCAGCAGTGCAGCTCACAAAATAATATGCTTATATGCGATTTTATGTATAGAGATGAAAGAAGTGCTTATGGAAATAATTTTTACACCTACATATTGGATAATGATAAATTTTACATTTATTCATATAAAAATATTACAGGTATAGAGGATAAAAAAACAGCATGCACATATTATGCTTACAATGTTGAAAATAAAAAACCAGTTCAGGATATTACACTTGACTATCTTAAAAACTTAAGAGATAAATCATACAATAGTAAAAAATGCTTCAAGCTTGTGGGAATAGAATAATAATCTGTAAAAATATACTTATACCATTATTCTATAATTATAAATAGTAATATTAGTTTTAAATTAAATTGACTTATGGTATGATTTGTTATAAAATGCAATATGCTAAAGCTGATTATGAGAAAGCGTTTCAAACTAAGTTGACTTATGATATGATTTGTTATTTATTTTCCACTGCCGCGTTATTTTCGCGAGAAGTTGTTTCAAACTAAGTTGACTTATGATATGATTTGTTATACGTTATTTAGGTACTGATCGTAATGCTTGGGCTTCGTTTCAAACTAAGTTGACTTATGATATGATTTGTTATTCTGAAATAGCTATGGATTCAGAATCGTTTGCAGCGTTTCAAACTAAGTTGACTTATGATATGATTTGTTATCACCAGTCACTCTGTGCAGCATCCATGCAGTCAGTTTCAAACTAAGTTGACTTATGATATGATTTGTTATTGAGGATACACTTAATCAATTTGATTTGTATTGTGTGTTTCAAACTAAGTTGACTTATGATATGATTTGTTATTTTACTATATCTACTGGTGATACTCTTGCTAAACGGCTGTTTCAAACTAAGTTGACTTATGATATGATTTGTTATGTTGCAGCGTGCTAATTATGAAAGAACTTGGGATGTTTCAAACTAAGTTGACTTATGATATGATTTGTTATTAATCTTGAGCACTCTAAGGATCATGATTTGCGAGTGTTTCAAACTAAGTTGACTTATGATATGATTTGTTATTACAAAATAAACCTTTTATCATAAATGGTTTAAGAGAGCAGAAAAGTTAATTTTTTCGCATAAGAAAATTATTTAAAAAACTTGCTTCTCAGTGGAAAATATGATATAAGAGGTTATAACAAATCATATTATAAGCCAGCCTCTGGTTGAAATCACCAAAAGGCAAAATTGATTAACCTTTCTGCATTGTGCATGGTTAAAATTTTAAGCAGCTTATGCTTTAAAAAAGGAAGAAGTCATGACTCTTCCTTTTTTATTTTCTAAAATCTATCATCACAGTAATTTAGATATTCACACTGCAAACATTTTTTATCTCCAGCAGAAGAATCTGGAAAAACTGCACGGTCCACCATATCATTAATTTTACATAGGATTTTATGCAGGTTTTCTATGTCTTTTTCTTCAATTAATAATTCATAATACTTTAGATTATTGCTATATATGATTATTCCACGCCTGCAGGTTTTATTATATTTATTAGATAGTAAAAGGCTGTATGCTGTTAACTGCATTTTATGAGAATATGAGATATGACTTTTATTTGTATTTTTATATTCTACAACAACAACTTCATCATCACATATAAAACATGTGTCAACTATACCACATAAATTTAATTTTTCATCTTCTACATATATACTGCTTAATTTTTCATTATAAGTAATACTTAATTTAGTAAAATCTCTTATAGAAAATAATTTATCCTGCTTATTATGATATATACTGCCCTGCTCCACATGTAATGGAAATACTGGCTTTATATTGCTTAATAAATTAAAATAAACTATTCGTGGGCAGAAAATAAACTGCCTGATTAAATTAACCTGTATCATATTATATCATAATCATCAGGTTTTCTAAAAAAATCTTTAGTATAACCAAAGCAGTCATTTATATTCTGCTCTAATGCAGCATTTACCATTATTATCTTATCACATTCTATATTGCAAAACTCCTTATAAATAGATAATATGCTTTTCCGTTCACTTGGAAGCAGATAGCCCCAGAATACTGACTTTTGGATGGATAAAAGTCCAAAATCTTTTAGTGCTTCATAAAATTTACTTCGTTTTTTATTATCTGCTATATCATAAGCTATAATAACCTGTGTATAATTCATATTACCACCTGAAAATATATGATTTATATTTTTTATTGCCACATAAATATGCACTGATTTTATATATCTGTCTTTGAATGATACTTTCTACTGATAAACTGCGGTTATTATATTTTACAATTTTACTTATACTTTTTATTACTTCGTTTGCCACTTCCTTTTTAATAGTTTCAAATTTTTTTACAGATTCAAGCCTGCTCTTCATTTTTTTTATATTTCTATCTACTATAAAACTTCTATATTCTTCCATAACATCAAGCAGCAGTGATGGTTTACCACTTCTTAAAGAATGCAGCACTCCAAAATATGGGTCAAGCCCTGCATTAATAAGTGATTTATAAATAAAATTTTCTAATATTGCATAACCATAATTTAAAGATATATTTGTAATCTCTGTAGAATATCTTTTTGTTCTTATGAAAAAAGTTTCTGGAAATAAATGCAATTTTTTTAAGCCATTAAAATATATATCTGCAGCCTTACCCTCTATACCTAAAATATAGCTGTTATTTACTTCCGATTTATTTTTCAATATATCTATTAATTCATCAAGTTTATAAACAATATCTATATAACTTTCTTTAATAAATTTTCTTGAAGCATAAAGCATTGTGGAACGCTGGTTTTTTATTTTACCTAAAATTATCTGTCTTGCAAGTTCAATACCCTTACCATTGCTTTCACTTTCATATTGAGATTTTTTTACAATAACACTTTTATGCTCATATAACGAATGCAGTGCAGAATGATTATTATATGTATTAAAAAATATTTTTATTCCACGCACACTTAAAGCAAAGATTAAATCGCTGGAAAGACTAACACCAGATGATGAAATATGTATTGTTTTAAGCCTGCTCAAAGGATATTCATTAATAATTTCATCGCCTTTTTTTACTATCATACGGTTACTTTTTAAACCTAAAAAGTAACCGTAATTATTAATTACTATATGTTTCATAGATTTTTTTAATAAGACTTTTAAAATCGTTATCAATCTGTTTTGGATATGATAAAATAATATAATCAGCAGATTGTTTAGCAACTTTTATACATTTTCCATCAGCTCTTGGTTTGCCTATAAACTGAAATACTGGACTCTCTATATTATTTATATAGCTATCTACTAATGTTTCCACTACATTATCTTTAATATTATATGCTGTATTTTCAACCATTTTATTGAAATCAATATCTTGAAAAGCAGACTTATTTAATATTACTTTAATACGAACTCTGCCGCTTTCTGAAAATGTATATTTTAAATATTTTATATATTTTTCTACTTCAGCATTGATGGTGCCTATATTTTTTATTTCTTTTTCATATATATGTATTTTTTTTGTATCTTTATATTTTAAAATATTTAAAAGTTTTTCTATTTTAAATGGAATAGCATTTTTAGAATAATACTCTATATTTACTATATTATCACCTACAATATAAGTAGGGGTTGCGATATCTTTACTGCGTAATGCTTGGTATGTATTTTTACTTCTTCTAATTATATAATTTGCCTGTCCTTCCACATCTAAAGAGTATATGCGTTTTGTTTTTCTTAGCCTTTTACTATTATGTGGATTAAAAAATTCTTCACATATTTTTTCATATTTTTCTTCTTTTTTATCTGCTTGTATATTTTTAAATTCTTTTTCAAACCTTGCATGTAATTCTTTGAG
>CAMWVK010000028.1 GCA_947177675.1 uncultured Mucispirillum sp. | reverse complement strand
AAAATTATTTAAATTTGAATAAAAATATGGTAAAAGAGATATTATGAGAAAAACATTACTTATAACAATATTTATTTTTTATTCATTTTTTATGTGTTTTGCAGAAGAAGTAAAAACGGTGGCTGATATTTTTCCTAAGGCAGCAAATATGAAAGGCGGTTCTTCCTCATGGATTGTAGCAGGTGTGCAGACAGAAAAGCGGGATAGATGCACTGTTTATGAGAATACTTATGCTTATTATTCTACTAAAAAAGAAAAAATACTAGATATTGAACGAGATAATACTTATATTGTTTCTGCCCGTATATTTGAATGTGATAATTTTGCTGAAGCACTAAAAAACTATAAAGAGCTTGCAGACATTTCCAAAAAATATGCAAAGCGTAAACAGGTTGCACCAGTTCCTTTTGGTGAGCAGGGCATAATGGTTGCATTACCTTTGCAGAAAAAACACAGCAAAAGTCAGCAGGCTAATTTCTATGTTACTTATATTTTCAGAAACTTTGTAATACAGGTGTATTCTGATGACGGCTTTGCTCAGATGGATATGTCTGGTGCTATTGAAAGCAATATATATAAATATCTTAAAACTAAAGGTATAAATTATGCAGTAAACAGAATAAACTTAAAAGTAGAAACTGGCACTGAATTATATATGGACAGTCTTTCTTTTACAGGGGATAAAATAGCATCAGTTTTAATCAGTGGTATAGTGCTTGATGCTAATAATAAACCTGTGCCAAATGCTGCAATTACAGCAGTAGAAACAAACCAAAGCACTGTAAGTGATAAATTTGGCAAGTTCAGCATTAATGTAACTTCTGGAAAAGGTAAATCTATCTCTATGGTTAAAACTATTATGCTGCCATTTCCTATTAATGGGGAAAGGCTTGCATTATCAACTGGTTTTTATCCTATAGAAGTGAAAAATAAAGATAAGGAAGTATTTAGCGGCTTATTAAATATTCTTGTTAAAAATAACAGAATATCTGGTTATCTTATAGATACAAGCCTTAATAAAAGGTTTCCTGTTACAGGATATGTAAGGGGCGATAATGTAACAATTGATACAGACTGCACAGAGCCGGGTTCTGCATTAAACTGCCGTAAGATATTTAAAGGCAGCCTTGTTTCTGATTATATAGTGCAGGGTAAAGCAATTGGTGTGGGCAGTGGTGACTTTATAATAGATAAAAATAAATTTGCAGTCATTACAGAAAGCCCGTATATTAGAGATACAGGTATAACGCTAAACCTTTCTGTGCTGCAAAATGGTGTGCAGAAATACAGCAGTCAAAACAATATGCCTCTCAATGCAGGCACAGCTAATAAAAGCTATCTTGAACTTAAAACAAATGACTTTATTGGTAAAGATATGCTTTATTTTAAAGAAGCATATTTAAAACTGAATGTGCTTGGTTTAAATATTAAAAATAAAGCAGAAATTGTGCTTTTTAGGAGAGTGGTAGATAACAATGGTAATGTTTCTATGCAGAAAGCAGCACCGCTTAAAACAGTTACAAAAGAAGATGAAAATGAAATCAGTCTTGATATTTCAAGCCAAATCCGTCAGCCAAATGAGAATGGTTATTTTATAGGATTAACAGGCAGTGAAAAAGACTATATTATATTTAACGGCAACACTATCCGCATAGATTTAAGCTATTATGGAGATGCATCTTTATATAAACCTCGCAAAGTTTTAAATATTGCACTTAAAGATTTTGAAGGTGTTGATATGGTGTCTAATAAAGGCTATATTGAAAAAGACGGCAGCAGTGATATTGTGCTTTCATTAAGTGTATCTGCCCGTGGTAGAAATTTAGAACAGATAGAAGTTATTGCAGATGCTGATACAAAGCGTATATGGAATACTGTAATAGATGATATTTATCCAGCTATAGCAGTTATTCAAAATGGAGGCATTTTAAACGAAGATGATTCTTCAATTAATATACCATTAAAATCAGATGATGAAATATTTGATTTGCATTTATATAAAGGCTCATTAAAAGAAGAAAATATTACTAAAATCACAGTTAAGGCTTTAATTGATGGCAAACTGTATGAAAATTTTATATCATTAAAATAGGAAAAATTATGACATTATATGAAACATTAAAAAGCAGCTTATTTATCATGGCAGGTCCATGTGTTATAGAGAGTAAAGATATATGTTTTGAAATTGCAGAGCGTGCAAAAGAAATGGCAGATAAATATGGCTTTACATATATTTTTAAAGCATCTTTTGATAAAGCAAACAGAACAGCTGCATCAAGCTTTCGCGGCACAGGGCTTGTTCAGGGTTTAGAAATATTAAAGGCTGTTAAAGAAAAGTTTAATGTGCCAGTAGTTACAGATATTCATGAAAGTTATCAGGCAGAACCTGCCAGTAAAGTGTGCGATATAATACAAATCCCTGCTTTTTTATGCCGACAGACTGATTTATTATCAGCAGCAGCTGCAACTAAAAAAATAGTTAATATTAAAAAAGCTCAATTTTTAAGTGGATTAGATATGAAATATCCACTTGAAAAAGTATATACAGCAGATAACAAGCAGGTAATGCTTACAGAAAGAGGCACAATGTTTGGCTATGGTAATCTTGTGGTAGATTTCCGCAATCTTATAGATATGCAGCAGTTTAAGGTGCCTGTGATTATGGATTTAACTCACTCTACACAAAAGCCGGGTGCATTAGAGGGCAAAAGCGGCGGTAATCCTGAATATGCTCCATATCTTGCAGCAGCTGCCAGTGCATGCGGTATTCGCGGATTTTTTGCAGAAACTCATCCAGAACCTGCAAAAGCATTATCTGATGGAGCTAATATGGTTAGTCTTGATGATTTTTCAAAGCTTCTTGAAAATATAAAAAAACACAGCATATAATTGGAGAATATAATGGGAGAAAAATTTAAAAAGTTTTCTAGATATTTTGGCGGAGAATATATGAAATACTGGTATATTGCCTTTGCAGTAACAGTTCTATTAATGCTTGCTTTTTCTATTGCTGATGCAAAAGTAAATAAATTTAAATTTACTGTATATAATGAGGATGGCACTATACAGTCTGAGCAGATGATTTCTAAGGAAGAAGTGGATATTAGAGCCCGTTCTGCTCATTCCCGCTCAATTGTTCCAGAAAAAATATTCTAATCATATAATTATAAAATATTTTACTGCCTTTTTTAATGGCAGTAAAATATTAAAAGGTATATATGGCTGTTCTTCTTTCTATAATCTCTTTATCATTTGATTTTGGTATGCTGGCAGACAGGTTTTCTTTTAATCTGCTGCCATATTATATACTGCTGGGTGCTGTAATTATCTTTTTAAGTTCAGAATATTTAAACTATAATTTGGAAAAATATAAAATTATATAAGCACTGGTTTATTTATAGCAGTATCTGGTGTAATGCCGCCTTTTAATACGCTGATAATTGATTCTGCACAGCTTACTGCCATATTTTCTTTTGTAGCCTGAGTAGAGTTGCCTAAATGTGGGGAAAGCACTACACTGTCAAGCTTTTTCAAGTCTTCATTTATTTCAGGCTCAAACTCATATACATCAAGTCCTGCTGCATATATAATTTTTTCAGAAAGAGCAGTAGCTAAATCACTTTCTCTAATAATTGCTCCCCTTCCAATATTAACTAAAACAGCAGTTTTTTTCATTTTTTTAAACTCCTTTAATGAAAAAATATGCCTTGTTTCAAGAGTTAATGGAGCAGTAATTATTAGAAAATCAGACCATTCTAAAAGCTCATCAAATGTGGCATAAGTTGCACCAAAAATTAATTCTGCCTGTTTATCTCTGTGTCTGTTGTGATATATTATATCCATAGAAAAACCAGTTGCTATTTTTGCAACAGCCTGACCAATATTTCCCATACCAAATATACCTAATGTTTTTTTATAAAAATCAAGTCCAGTCATTAAGCTGTGATTAGTGTTGCCTGAAAATCTGCCATTTCTTGCATATCTGTCTGCTTCTGGTATATGGCGTGCTGCACTCATTAATAAAGCAAAGCCAAACTCTGCTGTGCTTTGAGTTAATATATGCTTTGTTGTGCAGACTGTTATTCCTCTATGGGTGGCATAATCTACATCTATATTATCACTTCCTGCATCATAGTTCACTATTACTTTAAGTTTTGGAGCTGCTTCCATTAGTGGTCTGTCTATAATATCACTTGATGTGCATATTAAAGCATCAGTATCACTCATCATCTGCCTAAGCCTTATAGGTGGAAGTGGTTCATCTGAATTATTTGCATCAATGCGTATATCTTCTAAATGATTATTAATAATATTTGGTAATTTTGAAGTGATAACAACTTTCATACTGCCCCCTAGTATTTTTTCCTTTTAAATAAATCTGTTCTTTTGGAAATAACTCTGTCTATAAAAAGCATTCCATTAAGATGGTCTGTCTCATGCTGGATAAGGACAGCTTCAAATCCGCTTGTTTCAAGAACAGTCTGCTGCATATTTTCATCAAAACAGCTTACAACTATTCTTTCTGCTCTTGTAACATTTCCAGTGAAATCAGGCACACTCATACAGCCTTCTCGTGAAGTAACTGTGCCACTATGCTCAATAATTTCAGGGTTAATCATTACCATAAAACCATGATTTTCTTTACATTTTTTATTACGAGATGCATCTATTGTGATTATTCTTTTAAGAATGCCTATCTGCGGGGCAGCAATCCCTGTAGAATGGCCTGCATCAAGCATTGTGTCTTTTAAATCCTGTATAATCTGTTTTACTTCGTCTGTTAATTCTGTAACATCAGCAGCATACTGCTTTAATATATCGTTTGGATATTTTAATACTTCTCTTACTGCCATAATTAAAGCTCATAAAACTCAATTTTCTTCATATTTATTTGAGTGTTAATTTCTTTTGCAGTCTTCTTTAAGGCTTCCTGCCAGATATTTTCATTGTTTTCATTATCAGACACAACTTCCAGCATCATAATATATACTTTTGGACTTCCACCTGTGATTTTTGTCTGCAAGTCTATAATATTTAAGTTATTCTTTGCTATTTCTTTTGTTATTGTATGCACTATCCCTGCTTTATCTGCACCATATACAGATATAGAATAGTGGCAGCCTTCTTTTGCTTCTGGTTTTTTATCAAATTTAAAAACTTCCATGTGTGAGCGGACATTTTTAAACATATCTTTTATTTCCTGCTCTTTATAGTCTTTATTGTTTGTAACTATAAATATCATGGAAAATACACCCTGTAATAGAGTGGAGCTGGAATCTGCCAAATTAAAGCCATTATCAAAAAGAACTTTTGTAGTATCTGCCACAATACCTTTACAGTCAGTATTTACAAAACTTAATGCATAATAGTGTGTATCCATAAAAACCCTCATATAAATATATTTATAAGATAGTTAATTATCTAATAATAAGCAAGACATTTTTGTATAAAATGTGCAGTTATTAAAAATTTTAATAAAATAAAATGGTGCCACATCTGTTATTTAGTATATAAGTGCTATTTTATCACTTGATAAAAATAAAATATTTAATATAATATTATAGACTTATATTTTAATTGTGGAGAATTAAATGTTTGATAATTTAAGCAACAGAGCCATGCAGGTGCTTGCTCATGCAAAGGAAGAAGCAGATAAACTTGCACAGCCTGTTATTGATACAGAGCATATATTATTAGGGCTTTTTATAGAAAAAACAGGCATAGCCGCCACCATCTTTATGAAACGCAATATTAATATTTCATCAATCGTAATGAAAATACGCCGCAGCTCTGATATGAGCGATATTTTTGCATTAAAAGGCAATTTAAACTACAGCCCGCAGGTAATAAAAGTTTTAGAATATGCAGCAGAAGAAGCAAAATCTTTTGATAAAGAGATTGTAGATACTGAACATTTACTTTTAGGTTTAGTTCGTGAAACAGAGGGCAAAGCTAGTGCCATATTAAGCAGAATAGGTTTTGATGTAGAATCTTTAAGGCGTGATATTAAAACATATTATAAGAAAGGCACATCAGATAAAGAAAACAGCGAAACACCAGTTTTAGATGAATTTGGCAGAGATTTAACTGCCCTTGCCAAAGAAGGTAAGCTTGACCCTGTTGTTGGCAGGCAGGATGAGATTGTCCGACTTTTACAAATATTAGGCAGAAGGCAGAAAAATAATGCTGTGCTTATAGGCGAGCCGGGTATTGGTAAAACTGCTATTGTGGAAGGGCTTGCAAGAAGAATGCTTGATGAAGATATTCCTGCATTTTTGAGAGATAAACGGATAGTGTCATTAGAAATGGGAGCATTAGTTGCAGGCACAAAATACCGCGGTCAGTTTGAAGAACGAATGAAAAAACTCTTAAAAGAAATAGAAACTGCAAAAAATATTGTGCTTTTTATTGATGAAATACATACACTTGTGGGAGCTGGTGCTGCAGAAGGGTCTATTGATGCAGCAAGTATGCTTAAACCAGCACTAGCAAGAGGCGGTGTCCAGTGCATTGGTGCTACAACTCTTTCAGAATACAGGAAACATTTTGAAAAAGATGGTGCATTAGTCCGCAGGTTTCAGACTATTATTGTGCAGCCACCTACTGAAAAGCAGACAGTTGCCATTATTAAAGGCATAAAAAAATATTATGAAGAATACCATAAAGTATTAATATCAGATGAAGTGGCAGAAGAAGTTGTTTCATTAACAGACAGATATATTACTGATAAATTTCAGCCTGATAAAAGTATTGATGTTATTGATGAAGCATGCTCAAAAAGAAAAATTAATAAAAATATGCTGCCTAAAAATCTAGAAAGGTTAAAAAACAGAATTAATTCTGCCAGTGCAGAAAGAGAAAAATATATTCCTTATAACGAATATGATAAAATAGAGCAGTTTACAAAAGAAATTAATAAGCTTGATGCATTATATAAAGCTAAAATAAACAACTGGAATAAGGATATTAATGAAACTTACCAAAGCCTTACAAGTGATGATGTGGCAGAAGTTATATCTATTATGACAGGGATACCTGCTAAAAAATTACAGTCTGATGATAAAGCAAGAGTTGCTGGTGTAGCTGATGAAATAAAAAAATATGTAATTGGGCAGGATGAGGCAGTAAACAGTGTTGCAAAATCTATAAAACGCAGCTTTGCAGGCATTGCAAACCCTGACAGACCCCTTGGCTCTTTCATATTTCTTGGTCCTACTGGTGTTGGTAAAACAGAAGTGGCAAAAAGGCTTGCAGAAATTGTTTTTGGCTCACGAGATGCTCTTATCAGAATAGATATGAGCGAATATATGGAAAAATTTAATGTGTCAAGGCTTGTTGGTGCTCCACCCGGATATGTAGGCTATGAAGAAGGTGGCAAATTAACAGAACAGGTTAGAAGACGCCCATACTGTGTTGTGCTTTTTGATGAAGTGGAAAAAGCTCACCCAGATGTTATGAATATTTTACTGCAGATATTAGACGAAGGCTTTGTTACAGACAGCCTTGGACATAAAGTAAACTTTAAAAACACTATTATTATTCTTACATCTAATATAGGCACAAAAGAAGGAACTGGAGATAAGTCATTAGGCTTTGGAGGCATGAAAAATACAAGTATGATAGACCACAGCCGTTTTAAATCAGCAGCAGAAAAAGAGCTGAAAATGAGATTTGCTCCAGAATTTTTAAACAGGCTTGATAATATAATATACTTTAAACCGCTGGGGATTGAAGAATTAAAAGTTATATTTGATATTCAGCTTGCTGAAATTAATAAAAGACTTGCTCCAAGCGGTAAAAAAATCAGCATACCTGATGATGTAAAAGAATATCTTTTAACAAATGATTATCCTTATATGTATGGTGCAAGACCTGTTAAACGGATACTGCAAAATCATATTGAAGATAAACTGGCAGATATTTTAATTAATGATACTTCGCCAAAACGCAAAGTATTTAAAGCAGTTGTAAAAGATAATGAAGTCCTTATTAAATAGACGAATAGCAATACTTGGGGCAGGTGCCATAGGCTCATATATTGGTTCAAAATTAATGGAGCACGGTTTTACTGATGTGGAGCTTGTGGCTCGCTCTGGGTATAATATATTAATAGAAAAGGGGCTTACTGTTAAAAATTATACAGATAAGTCGCCTTATAACTTAAAAGTAAATGCTGTAAAAAAATTAAGCGGTCTTTATGATGCAGTATTAATATGTGTTAAATCAAAGGATACTGTTAATGCTGCTGAGCAGGCTGCAAACCATTTAAAAGATGACGGGTTTGTGGTATCTATCCAAAACGGAGTGGAAAACCCTGATATTATTTCTGCATTTATTTCATCAGAAAAAATTATTACTAATGTTATATATATGACAGCAGTTATGCAGGAAAAAGGTGTGCTGGAATATATGGCAGAAGGCAGGCTAATTTTTGGACATATTAGTGGACAGAGCTCTAAATATACTGAAACTTATATGCAGATATTACAGCAGGCAGAATTAAGTGCAAAATATACTGATAATATAAAGCAGTATCAGTGGCAGAAATTAATGCTGAATATTGTTTTAAATCCGCTTACTGCTCTTTTTCGTAAAACATTTTATAAAATGAGCAAGTATGATGATGCATTAAACCTGACTAAATCATTATTTAAAGAAGCACAAAATGCAGCTAAACTCTGCGGTGTAAATATAGCTGATGAAGAATATGATAAAATAACAGCAAGATGCAAAGAAAATATCTCATTTAAATCAAGTATGTATCAGGATATTGAAGCAAACAGAAATCCAGAAGCAGATGCAATATTAGGTGTTGTTGTCCGCACCCATGAAAAACATAATCAGTCTGCACCATACTGCGACTGCCTGCTTAAAATTATGAATGTAAAATATGGCGGATGGTTTCAAATTTCCCCTACACTTGCTGCCGATGTTTTAGTAATAAATAATGATAAAGTCTTATTAATAGACAGGAAAAATAAGCCATTAGGCTGGGCAATACCCGGCGGATTGGTTGATTTGTATGAAACTATGGAGCAGGCGGCATTAAGAGAACTGCATGAAGAAACAGGCATAAAAGCAGATATTAATGAGCTGCATCTGCTTGGCATATATTCTGACCCAAAAAGAGACAGTAGAGGACATACAGTAAGTGCTGTATATGTATATTTTTCTGATAAGGAAGCTAATGCAGCAGATGATGCAAGGGATGCAAAATATTTCCATATAGATAATCTGCCTGAAAATACAGCCTTTGACCATAGAGAAATACTGCAAGATGCAAAAGCAAAGTTTATGAAATAATTTTGTATTGCTGGATAAAATATATGATTTTCAATACTTATGGCAGCATAGATAATCCACATATTATGCTTATTCATGGAGCAGGATATGGATGGTGGAATTTTATAAACTATATTGATGCTCTTTCTAAATCATATTATGTTATTATTCCAACACTTGATGGTCATAGTGAAGATAGTCAAACACAATATATCTCTACAGAATATTGTGCAGAACAAATTATTAAATATATTGAAAAAAGCCCTGCAAAAAAATTACATTTATTATATGGTCTTTCTCTTGGCGGGCAGATAGCATTAGAGATGATTTCATCAAAACCAGATGTTGCTGAAAAAGCAGTAATAGATGGAAGTATATTTTATCCACAGCCAAAACTTGCAAAAATATCAAAAATTATTGTTAAATACTGCTATAGTATAATGTTTACAAAAACAGCTTGCAAAATACAGATGTTTCTTTTAAAATTTTCAAGAAAAAGGACTGTTACTAATATCCAAAAACAAATGTATATAAAATATATTCCTGTCTTGAAAAAAGAAACACTTTATAATATATATGATACATATATGGCTTCATATCAGTTAAAATCAACAATTAAAAATTCACAAACTGATATAATATGTATATATGGCTCTAAAGAAATGAAATGTGTCAAACATTCAGCAGAGCAGCTGAAAAAACTGCTGCCACATTCAAGGATAATAGAATATAAAGGTTTAAATCATGGTGAACTTGCTCTATATTATCCTGATAAATTTTTAAATATGCTTAATGAAAGCTTATAATAAAATTAATCAGAAACAGGGGTATTTTATGAGAAAAATATTTGTATTATTAAACATTATTTGTGCGGGTTTGTTATTTACAGGCATAAGTTATGCAGAAAACAGTAATGAAAGCCATGAAGATAAAGTAAAGCATTCAATATATGATATTTCTGTAATAGAAAAGCAGCTTGAAGCGTATAAAAAAGAGCATGGACAGTATCCGAAAACAGAAGAAGGGCTTGAAAATATTAAAAAATACAGTGTTACAGTTGTGCCAGACCATATCGTTCCAAACAGATATTTGGAAGGAAATATTGACAGCAGAAATCTAAAATGGGAAGGTTATCAATTTCCAGAACCTGATTTGGTGGACGGCTGGGGTAGAAAATATGAATATAAAAGCAATGGTGTAAAATATTCAATCCATTCTTATGGAGATAAAGATGCTTCCGATGATGCAAAAGCTAATGTAGTTATATTTAGCAGTAAATAGTGAAATTTGGTAAGTAGAAAATAAGTATATGCAG
>CAMWVK010000027.1 GCA_947177675.1 uncultured Mucispirillum sp. | reverse complement strand
ACAACAAACTGGCTGAATAAAAAAGAATTCAATAACTACTAATAAATATTATATTAAAAAAACAAAAAAATAAACATTTAAATTCATCAGAATGTTATAAATTAGAAATATTATTAAAAACACAGATAAAACATAAACTTTCATTGCACACATACAAAAAATAATATATAAATTTATAATTAATTTATATAAAAGGTGAAATATGATAGCAGCATTTGAAGGGTTAGACGGCTCTGGAAAAGGCACCCAGTCTCAAATATTATCTGCAAAAATGAGTGCAAAAGGTATAAATAACTCATTATACAGTTTTCCAAACTATAAAGGCACTAATTTTGGACTTGAAGTAGGGAAATATTTAAACGGCGGATTTGGCTCATTAGATGAAGTTCCGCCACAGTTTCCTGTTATGCTTTATGCTATGGACAGGTTTGAAATGAAAAAATCTATTATGACAGATATTAACGAGGGTGCAAATATTATATTTGATAGATATGTGCCGTCAAATATTGCTCATCAGGCAGTTAAATTTCCAGAAAATCAGCGTAAAACATTTGCAGACTGGGTAAAAAGGCTTGAATATAATATTTTAGAAATGCCTTCCCCTGATGTAATAATATTTTTAGATGTAGACCCAGTAATTGCTGGCAGAATGGTTGCTTTAAAAGGCAAAAGGTCATATACTGATGCTGCAAAAGATATACACGAAGCAAACGACAGTTATATGAATAAAGTATATAAAATGTATAAGCAAATGGCTCAAGATGAAGACTGGGTCATCATTCAAGCAACTGATGGGGAAAATATGCTAAGCGAAGAAAAGATAGCAAAGGATATTATTATATCCCTTGCTAAAAAAGGATTTCCTATAGAAGACCCTAAAAAATTATTTTAAAATCATATAAAGTTATTGATATTTTCAAGCGATAAGATAAATATGTAAAACTGCTGTTTACAAATTTTATTATATTATTTAAAATTTCAGGTTGCAAAAAGCATAAATTTCTGTTTATACTTTTTGTGGGAGGCTTATATGAATTTATCGCTTGATTTAACAGAAGAAGAAATAGCTATGCTTGAAAAGTGTGCAGTTAAAAGCAATATTTCTACTGCTGAGTTTATAAAAAATACTATTTTGGAACGAATTAAAGATGAAAGGGATATGGAAGTATATGAAACTGCTATAAAAACATACAGTCGTAATCCTAGAGCTTATACTCATTTATCTGTAATGCGTGAATTAGGTTTAGTTAAATAGATAGTAATTAAATTATAAATTATTTATCATCCGTCTGTTTGGCAGCATTCCAAGAGGTTGATTGAATAACAGATTATAAAATTCTAACGAGTATATTAATAACACTATTAGTATATTCATAAATAAACTATCTGGAATAAGTGCAAGATACAGCCACAGGAAACATACTGCCACAGCAGACTTAAAAGGCATATAATAGCCAGTCCAGTATGTATTAGCATTACTGCTGAACATAAAATAATAAAGCAGTATTATTACAAAAAACATAGATATTTTACCAGTAATGTCATTGTGCGGTGCGATAATATATATTATTATTCCAAATACGATAAAATAAAAGAGTAATGCCCCTAATCCTCTAAGTAAATGTATTCCTAAAAAAAACAGGAAACTTCTGTTTCCTCCCGCTATTTCTGAATCCACAAATATTCTGCATATAATTACAGCAAAAGAAAGAAACACGGTATAAGTTATGCCTATACTGCCATTTAGTAAAAAAGCACATATTATTATAAACCATAATGGTATGCGGGCAATTAAAAATGTTAAAAAGAAAAGCCCAAAACGAACATAACCCATAGGTCTTGCAGCAACATTTTTAAGTGTAATAGTTTTTATTTCCATGTGGATATTATTACTGCTTTTTTATTATATGGTCAAGAACTATATAAATATTGCAAGTTTTCTTATATATTAAACACTTCATACTAAAACCACTGCATATTTTATCTGTTTGTTACTCTTAAAATTTATTTTTATTATCATAAAACAAAAGTAAAAATTATTGAAATATTAATATTTCAGATTTTTCGCTGATGCTTAAAAATAGACAGTGGTTAAAATATAGAAAATTGTTTATAAGAAAGAGTATATTGCTGTTGACACTTAAAAACACTATGTAATTATATCATACTAAACAATATGGCAGAATATCCTAATATAGCAGCAGATTAATAATTATGTTTTACTATGTTTAATAATGAAAATAAAATGAATATATGCTACAGGTTTGTCATACTGAGCCAGAAAAACAAATGATGAACTCACCCAAAATTTTGGACTAAACCACATTAATAAATATATTTTTAAACTGTTCAGTATTTTCAAATTTGTTTATATAAATAAATTCACATTTTAAAGCTGTAAATTTTCAACACACTATTAAAAATTATTCTGCACTTTTAATGTAATATTATTTAAATAGCAGTATAACTGGCCTAATGCAATACCAGCATCATTTGCAGGAACTTTTTGATGTGTAAGCACTGTAAAACCATCTGCTGAAAGCATATTATATATTTTACTGCTTAAAAATATATTCTGCATAACTCCGCCAGATAATGCAGCAGCAGTTATGCCAAATTTATTCTTTATATCAATACATATATCATATATAACATTTGCAAAGCCGTTATGAAATTTTGATGATATTATTCTAATGTCCTGATTATTTAATATATCATCAACCATTTCTTTAAATACCTTTGAAAGCTTTATTTTATTATCTTCATATATAAATTTATAACTTTCATTACACTCTTTAAATGCCAAATTTTCAAAAAGAATGGCAAGTTCTCCTTCATATTCATTTGAGCGTTTTAATAAACACAAAGAGCCTGCACTTTCAAAAAGCCTGCCTGCTGCACTTGTTTCTATAGAATTCAGCTTATTATCTACTGCCATTTTTATAAGGGAGATTTCCTGCTCAGTAGTATAGCCTGATAAAATAAATTTATCTATTACATTATCCAGCAGCTTTTCAGTATAAAGGTATGATATAACCATGCGGACAGGGTTTTTAGCTGCAGAATCAAGCCCCGGCTGAATATAGTTTTCTATATGTGCATATCTTGTAACTGTATTATTTTCGTTTATAAATATTTCTCCACCCCAGGCTTTATTATCTGTCCCTAGACCAAAGCCATCCATAACTATTCCTATCGCATTATCATAATATGAATTTTCTGCCAGACAGGATGCAAAATGGGCAGTATGGTGCTGCACTTTATATATTTTTTTATATTTATTTTCTGCAAAAAGTGTAGACCGATACTGGCTGTGATAATCAACTACTGCTGTTACTGGGTTAATATTAAAAAGTGATTTCATATTATCATGCACTTCTTCATACATCTGCTCTGTTTCAATATTATCCAAATCGCCAATATACTGGCTTAAAAATGCAAAGCCTGATTTATAAAAAAGCAGTGAGCTTTTAAGATTTGCACCAGCTGCAAATATTTCTTCCTGATTATCAGTTTTTAATGCTACAGGATATGGAGCATAGCCTCTTGCTCGTCTGAAAAGTATAAAGCCATAATCAGCAAGTGCATATACACTGTCATCTACTCTCTGAAAAATATCTCTGTTATGATGCAGGAAAACATCAGTAAATTCACTTAAATTTCTTTCTGCTTCTTCCTGATTTTTAGCAATAGGCTCATCTTTATGGTTTGCACTTGTAGCTATTATAAACTTTGTTTTCATATACTGAAATAATACAATATGCAGTGGAGTATATGCTGTCATTATACCTATTTTATTTGAATCAGGCGATACATAGTCAGAAAAAGGCCGCCTAAACCATTCAAAAATAACTATAGGACTTTCTGGTCTTGTAAGAGTATCTTCCACAATTTTTGGAACGACTGCATATCTTTTAATAGTCTGAATATTTTCTGCCATTACTGCAAAAGGTTTAGTGCTTCGTTTTTTAAGCTCTCTTAATTTTAACACTGCACTATCCTGCTCTGCACTGCAAATTAAATGATAGCCACCTATTCCTTTAACAGCCACTATGCCGCCATTATCAATATAATCTGCTGTTTTTTTAAAGGCTTCTTCCTGATTTTCAATAATCTTCCCTTTAAAATTAAGTGTAACTTTTGGACCGCATTCCACACATGCAACAGGCTGAGCGTGGTATCTTCTATCGCTTATGTTTGTATATTCATCATAGCAGTCATCACACATTTCAAAATCTTTCATTGTGGTCCTGCATCTGTCATAAGGCAGCTTTTCTATTATAGAATATCGTGGTCCGCAGTTTGTACAGTTAGTAAATGGGTAAAAAAATCTTCTTTCACCTATATCCAATATTTCACTTCTGCATTCATCACATACTGCCATATCTGGCGGTATAAGAGTAATACCCCCTAAATCTTCTGATGTTTCTATGAAAAAATTATTATAATCTATATGCTCAATATCTTTTACATCAATACTTACAATATGAGATAAAGCTGGTGCATTTTCTTTTATTTTTATAATAAACTTATCAACCTCATCATCCCACAGGTTTGCTTTTATAATAACCCCTCTGCTAGTATTTATTACTGAACCTTTTATGTGCATACTGTCTGCTAAATTTTTGATAAAAGGTCTAAATCCTACACCTTGCACTATGCCTTGTATTGTTATCTGCCGTGTAATCATTTTTTCCAAAACCATGGGGTGAAAAGAATAAATACTGTAAATAATTCTAAACGCCCTATAATCATTGATATAGAAAGGGTTAATTTTACAAAATCTGGCAGAAATCCATAATTACTTGCAGGACCTACTGCTCCAAAACCAGGTCCAACAGTGCCAAGACAGCCAAGCATTGCACCAAGTGCCTCAGTTGGTGTAACTGCTCCGCTTAATGCTACAATAAATGCCCCAATAAAAAGTGTAATCATGTAGACAACAATAAAGCCCATAACAGTAATGACTACTTGATTAGATACCGGATTTCCGTTAAGACGCATTGCAAAAACACCTTTTGGGTGTATAAGAGATTTTATATTTATGACAGCCTGTTTAAACATAATTATATGGCGGACAACTTTTATACCGCCGCTTGTAGAGCCAGATGAACCGCCAATAAAAAATAATACAAATATTAATATTTGAGCGGCTGGATGCCATAAATTATAATCTGCTGTTGCAAATCCTGTTGTGCTGATAACGGACACTACTTGAAATGTGCCAAATCTTACAGCATCCAATAAAGATGTATAAGTTTTTCCATCCATTCCAGTAAATCCATTTGGTTGAATATATAAGAAAATGGAAACTAATGCAGAGATTAAAACAATAATCAGTGTAAAAAGCTTTATTTCAGAATCGTTTATTATACTTTTAAAATTACCGCGGACAGTCTTTATTAACACTAAAAAGTTAAGTGAGCCTATATACATAAACACTATTAAAACCCAGTCAATATATGCTGAAGAAAAATATGAAACTGAATTATTTTTATTAGAAAATCCGCCTGTTGCAATAGCACTTGACGCATGAGTAAAAGCATCAAGAAAATTCATACCGCCGTAAGAAAGAAGAACTATACCTATAATATTTAATGAAAGATATAAAATCCAAATAAACTTTGCAGTCTGAGTTATTCTTGGTGTCAGCTTTTCTTTTGTGACTCCTGTTGTTTCCACATGCATAAGATGAGTGCCGCCTATACCTAAAAGTGGAAGTATAGCAACAGATAATACAATAATTCCGCCGCCGCCTATCCAGTGAGAAATTGCACGCCATAACTGCATAGATTTTGGAAGACTTTCTATATCTGATAATATAGATGCTCCTACTGTTGTAAACCCAGAAACAGATTCAAACAGTGCATCATATATATTAAGAAGTACACCAGATACATAATAAGGAAGTGCACCTACAATACATGTAAAAACCCATATAAATACTACAAGCACAAAACCGCTTCTTATTGTAATAGTTTTTTTACCCCTGCTTTTTGAAAAAAATGCAAGCACGGCAGATAATAAAATAATTACAACCGTTGTTTTTAAAAAAGATACAGCTTCATTATTTTCATTATACATAAAAGCATAAAATCCGCAAAAAGCCATAAAACATGAAAGAATTAAGTTAATAAAAACAATAGGCCGTAATATTAACCTTAACTGATGTATCATTTATTAAACAGCTCCTCAAGCCTGCTTATCTCATCATGAGCTACAAATATTATAAGACTGTCCCCTTCTTCTATTACAAATGAGCCTGTTGGAATAATTGTTTTTCTATGACGCTGGACTGTAATAATCAGACAGCCTGCTGGAAGTTTTAAATCCATAATTTTTTTACCTACAATATTATGATTACTGCCACCTACTATAAATTCAATAGCTTCTGCCTGTCCTTCAAATATTGTATATACATTTTTAATATTTCCTTTACGGATAAATTTAAGAATAGCATCAACAGAGCTAAGCTTTGCACTGATACAGGAATCTATTCCTAGATTTGTTGCAAGGGTAGTATAGTTTAACTTATCAATTAATGCTACCGCCCTTTTCACACCCTTGCTTTTTGCATAAACACCTGCAAGAATATTTAATTCTTCGCTTTGAGTAGTAGTGATTATGGCATCAGTATATGCAATATTTTCTTCTTCAAAAACATCCTGGTCTGAAATATTGCCATTAATAACAGTAGCTTCTGGATAAAGTGCAGAGAGTTCTTTACATCTTTCATAATCTTTTTCAATAATACGCACATCTTTGCCATCTTCTATAAGCATACCCGCAATGTGTTTGCCTATTAACCCGCCTCCTACAAGCACTATTCTTTTAAGCTTATCAACAGTCATACCAGCACGAGTCAATATTTTATTAAATGATTTTCCAAGAGCTACAATATATATATGGTCGCCTGTTAAGATTTGGAAATCACCTTTTGGAATATGCAGCATTTCATTACGCAAAACACCTGCAATAATAAAATTCTGGTCAATAAGAGAACGGATATTTTTTACTAATACACCATTAAAAATGCTGTCATCTTTTACTAAAAAATCTCGTAACTGAGCATTAGTGCCTTGAAATGCAAATATACCGCTTGATGCACCATGCAGGACTGTCTGCACTATATCAAAAGCTGCTTCAATCTCTGGATTTACAAGATAATCTATACCTATTGATGAATTTTTTAAAAGTCCACCACGCATATAATCAACATTTCTAACACGGGCTATTTTTATTGGGGTATTAAAAGCACTTCCTGCCACAAAACATGATATCATATTAACTTCATCTATACTTGTAGCAGCAATAAAAATATCTGCATTTTCTGCCCCAGCCTGCCTTAAAACATCAACATTTGAACCTTCGCCAGTTACCACAAGACAGTCAAGCATATTAGATGCTTTTGCTGCACAGGCGGGGTCTTTTTCTATAATTACTACATCTTTCTGTTCTGCTACAAGCTGAGAGGCAATATGGGTGCCTACTTCTCCAGCACCCACAATAACAATATTCATTATATTTCCCTTATGGTCTTTCTGATATGCTTACATACTGTTTAAATACCCAGCCTGTAAGTATAGGTGAAAGTCGTATCTGCACCCAGTCTTCATTTTCTGAAACATATTCATATTTCTGACCAACTTTTGCAGCTGCAACACGGGCAGATTCAAGGCTTGGAATTGCGCGTATATTTAGAGAATTAACTAATATATATACATCTTGCCTTTTATTAACAACTGGAGCTGGCTCATCTATCATCATCTGTTCTTCAACTTGTGGTATATCATTTATTTGCGGCTCAACTGCAGAAGAATATGGATTATATGACACTGCATCAGAATTGCTTTCTGCCACTTCTGGAATATTATATATATCAGTATTCACACTAGTATTTATATCATTATTACTTATTGTATTATCAGCATATTCTTGAACAGGTGCAGGTGCAGCATTTGTTTCTATACTTGGTGCTGGTGTCTGCTCTTTTTGAACAGGCGCCTGAACTGTAGTTTCTACTGGCTGCTGTGTATAATTATTTGCAGCAATCTGTGCAGCAGGCTGTTTATCTGTCAAATTAAATATTTTATCTACACCTAAAAAGCCAACTAATACTGCAAGGCAGGCAATAACTGCTGTAATAACAAATGGTTTTGCCTTTTCCCCCTTTCTTTTATGAACCGTTGCCATTACATTATTTACACTTGATAATGCACTTACTAAATGATTTTCAGTAATAGTATGAGAGTTATCTAAAAAGGCAGCAATAATTGTCCTTTCCATAAGAGTATTAATAAGTCTTGGGTTGCCTTTTGTGATTTTAGCAATACGCTTAACTACTCCGCTGTGGATTTTAACATAACTTTTGCCTGCTTTTTCAAGATGAGAATAAATATAATTTTTTATATCTTCCTGTTTTATATTATCAAGCTTCACATATAAAGTTACACGCTGTTTTAACTGTCTCAAACTTTCTTCATTTAATTTTTCATCAAGCTCTGGCTGACCTGCTAATATGATTTTTAAAAGCTTGTCTTTTTCTGTTTCTAAATTAGATAAAAGACGCAGTTCTTCTAATGTTTCATTTGGCAGATTTTGTGCCTCATCTATAATAATAACAGCTTTTTGACCAACAGATCCTATCTCTACTAAAAAATCACGGAGTTTAGCAAAAAGTGCATTTTTTGTAAGTGATTTATCTACATGTATATTAAAATCTTCAAGTATTGCCATAAAAAGCTCTTCTGGAGTAAGATTTGGAAATAATATATATGCAGAAACAATATTTGCAGGCAGTTCATTTATAAATTTTTTAATAGTAATAGTTTTCCCTGTGCCAGGCTCTCCTGTTAATACAGCAAACGGTTCATCAGAATGTATTAAATACTGTAAAGTATCTAATGCATCTACATGCATTTGCGTTGGATAGTAAAAATCTACATCAGGAGTCCTTTTAAAAGGATCTTGGTAAAAACCAAAAAATTCTGTGAATGTTCTCATATTTTCTTGTATGCCTCTATCTATTTTATGTATGTGCTATGCTTCTTTATTTTGTATAGGTCTATTGATGATTTCTCTGGAAAGCTCATTATATGTAAACTCTACATGGCTCATTTCTGATTTTATTTTTCTTGTAATATTTAACATATTTAATTCAACACCCGAATATATTATATTCTCTACTATTACTTTAGGAGCATCACAGACAGATTTACGCATTAATTCATTATATTTTTTTTCAAGCAGTGGCAGTCTGCGTTTAAATGCGTCTGAGTTGTCAAGCAGCATTTTTACTTTTGGATTACTTTGTATTTTAGGGTCCTGAATATTTATTTTTGATAAAACATCATTTATTTTTTCTAAAGATTCGCTTAACTGGTTAATTTCAACTTTTACTTTTTCTGCTTTATTTTGAAGCAATGGAGAGTAACCAAGACTAACTTCCATTTTACCAGAATTTTTTGAGCCTAAATTAGTAACATGCAATTTAGAGAATACTCTTAAATCTCCGCCACTTATAATGGAATCTTTACCAACAGCACTAATCTGTGCTGCTTCTATATCAGAATTAAAACAGTATTTTTCAATACTTAATTCACCGCCTGCTGAAATATTTGCATTTTCACAGTATCCTACTGAAATATTGCCGCCTGCTTTAATTGAGCCTTTATTGCCAATACCCTTAATACCTGTTTTTATTACAATAGTATTGCGTGCTTTTAAGTCTGCATGTTCAACAATACCTTCTACTATAATATCATCGCTGTCAATAATAAAACCAGACTGCACATTACCAGTAACATAAATAGTGCCATCAAATCTCACATTACCTATATGCATATCTACATCACCATTAACTTGCAGCATAGGCAGAACACTTACTATATTACCACTTAATATTATATGACCATTATATTTTGAGCGGTATTCAGTTTTTCCCAGATTAGAATATACTCCCTCACCCACTTCTACACTTTTATCTACACCTTCTTTAGCTTTTATTACATTACCAAAAATATCTCTGCCATCCTTACCTTTATCTGGTGGAGTGTATTTTACAATAAGCTGGTCTTTTCCTACAAGAATAAATTTTGTAAACTCTTTATAGTCTACTTTGCCATTTGGTAAAAGTTTTGGTTTTATATTAGGTCTTTCAAAAAGATATTCTATATTAGCATCCTTTCCCTGAACTGGAGAAGTGCCCTCACATATCAATACATTTTCAACAATATATCCTTCATTTAAAAGGTCTATTGCTTCTTTTAATGCTGTATCATTAATATATACCGGATTGATTTTGTTTTTTACTGTTAAGTGAAGAACTACATCTTGATATTTTATTTGTTTGTCTATATTTATGCCAGGATAGAAAGATATTCGTGCACTTAGCATATCTTCAGAAACTAAAACTTTAATAATAGGTTCAATAAGCCTGATAGTTGTAACTTCTAAAATATAATCGCCATCTTTAAGTGATGAGGGCAGAACTCTAAACTCATCACTTGGCAGTGTGTATATGTTACGGGCTGCAAAATCAAGTTTATGTTTATCCTGCTCTCCAGCAATACAAATAGTCATAAAACCTCAAAAACATTACATTCTAACACTTTATAGTAATAGATATAATA
>CAMWVK010000026.1 GCA_947177675.1 uncultured Mucispirillum sp. | reverse complement strand
CTAAAACCTCATTTGCTTTAAAGGGCCAAGCCGGCACCTTTGCAACTCCTAATTAAACGGCTTTAAATAATGGTTTTTGCCTTAAATCATTAGGAAAGGAATTAAGCTTTTTTTTAAAAAACAAAGAAATAAAAAATATTACATATAATAAAGGTTATATTGATATATCTAAGCCATTATGTATGGGCATTTTAAATACTACACCAGATTCTTTTAGTGATGGCAGTATGTATGTTACAGAAGAAGCTGTTGCTGCAAGAATTGATGAAATGGCAGAACTTGGTGTTGATATTGTTGATATAGGTGGTATGTCGTCAAGACCTTTTTCAGAAAGTATCAGCAGTGATGAAGAGATAAAAAGAATAAGATTTGCTCTTGATTACATTAAGCAATATGATATGATAGTATCAGTAGATACTAATAATTATAAAACAGCAGAGTATGTATTAAATAATGGAGCTGATATTATCAATGATATATCAGGTATGACTGATGATAATATGGTTTTAGTATGCGGTCAGGCAAAATGTGCAGTATGTATTATGCATATGCAGGGCAGTCCAAAAGATATGCAGACTAATGCTAACACTGAATATAATAATGTCATATATGATATTCATGATTTTTTTACAAAAAGTATAGATAAATGTCTTAATGCAGGTATTGATTATTCATCAATCATACTTGATGTGGGTTTTGGATTTGGCAAAACTGTTGAGCAGAATTATATTTTATTAAAATATTTAAAAGAGTTTAAATCTTTTAATCTTCCGCTGCTTGCAGGTATTTCTCGTAAATCTATGATTGGGACTATTATTAATAAAGATGTTAATAACAGACTTGCAGGTACAGTTTGTGCAAATACAGCAGCCATTTTAAATGGTGCTGATATAATACGAGTTCATGACATAAAAGAAGGTATTGATACAGTAAAAACTGCTGATTATATTTTAAAGGCGTATATATGATTACTACTATTTTTGAATTTGTTAAAACTTATGTTAGTATTATAGATGTAATAGATATTGCATTTATAAGTTATATTATTTACAGACTTTTGCTTCTTTTAAGGGGAACAAGAGCCATATATATGTTAGTATCAATTATGATACTTTTAGTGCTGCTTGGGCTTTCTGATTTTTTAGGTATGAAAGTAACTAGATGGGTATTAAGTAATATGTCAGGTTACTTATTTTTAGCCTTAATAATAATATTTCAGCCTGAAATAAGAAGAGCACTTGCATTTATTGGCGAATCAAAATTTTTTGAACGCTCTGTAACTATGAATTCTCAAATAGTAGATGAGCTTGTAAGAACTGCAACTATTTTAGCAAACAGGCAGCTTGGAGCATTAATAATTATTCAAAGAAATACAGATATTGCCCATTATGTTACATTGGGTCAGAAAATAGATTCAGTTGTTAGTAAAGATTTACTGCTTAGTATATTTATTCCATATTCACCATTACATGATGGTGCAGTATTACTTGAAGGCTCAAGACTTACATATGCTGGATGTATTCTTCCGCTTACAAAAAGAGAGGATATTGCACAGCAGTATGGCACAAGGCACAGAGCAGCAATAGGTATTACAGAAGAAACTGATGCAGTAGCTATTGTAGTTAGTGAAGAAAGAGGTGAAATTTCTGTTACAGAAGGTGGAAATATTATTCCAAATTTAGAAGCGAATGGTTTACGGGAAACTTTAAGCAGGCTGATTAAAATAAATAAATCAACGGAAGATTAATATGTTAAACAATAAAACTTTATTAAAAATCCTTAGTGTATTCATTGCTCTTGGTATGTGGATAATGGTTGTATCTGGTCATGAAGAAACAAAAGAAATGACTGTTCCTGTAAAGCTTATTAATGTATCTAGTGGTAAAGTTGCAATTTCAGATTATCCAAATGTTTCTATAAATATAAAAGGTGCTGCAAAGCTTATGCAGTCACTTGCTAATTCTGATGTTCTGCTTGATGTTGATGTGGCTTCATTTCCTAATGGTCAGTCTATCAGAAGAATACTGCCTGCAGATTTTAAAACGCCACTTGGGCTTGAAGTAGTTGGTGTAAATCCATCTGAACTGCGTATTACTCTTGATAATGTTACAACAAAAGATGTGCGTGTTTTGCCGTCTATTATTGGTGAAGTAAAACAAGGGTATATGGTGGAAAGCATTACATTAAAACCTAATTTCGTAAGCATAACTGGTGCTAACAGTGTATTATCTAAACTTGAAAATATTTCAACAATGCCTATAAATCTTTCTGAAAGAAGTGAAAATTTTGTTCAGAATGTTGTATTAAAAGATTATGATGGTGTTACAAAAATACAGCCTTCATTAGTTGAAGTTCGTGTTAAATTAAGAGAAAATATGGTAGAGCATAAATTTACAAATGTTTCTGTGGAATGTATGAATTTAAAAAGTAACTTAATGGTTGCAAATACTCCATCACTTTCTTATGTAAATGTAAGGGGAAGGGAAGATATTATTGATACTTTTTTAGATACAGTCACTTTTGTTACAGACTGCAGTAATATAAATAGTCCTGGAAATTATACTGGCTCAGTTGCATATAGAACAAATTTAATTGTTGATATATTAGATTTAGAGCCACAGACAATAAATATAGAGATAAAAGAAAGATGAGAAAATATTTTGGAACAGATGGTGTGCGTGGCAGAGCTAATATAGAACCATTAACTGCTGATTTCGCATTAAAACTTGGCAGGGCAGCTGCTGGATTATTTAAAAATAATGATACACACAGAAAAATTATTATTGGTAAAGATACGCGTCTTTCCTGTTATATGTTTGAAAATGCATTAGTATCAGGTATCTGTTCAGCAGGTATTGATGCTGTAATGGTCGGTGTTATTCCAACGCCTGCTATTGCATTTTTAACAAAATCAATTAGAGCAGATGCTGGTGTAGTAATAAGTGCATCACATAATCCATATTATGATAATGGTATTAAGTTTTTCAATGCTAATGGTTATAAACTTGCAGATATTACAGAGCATGAAATTGAAAGAATGATAGATAATAATGAACCAGCTTTAGACCCTGAATCAATTGGCAAAGCATATAGAATAGAAGGTATAGGCAGATATGTGGAATTTGTAAAAACTACATTTCCTAAAAATATAGATTTAAAAGGACTTAAAATTGTTGTGGACTGTGCTAATGGTGCATCATATAAAGCTGCACCCCTTGCTTTAAGAGAGCTTGGGGCAGAGCTTGTTTTAATTAATGTTGAGCCAAATGGCACAAATATTAATGATAACTGTGGTGCAGTGTATCCTGAAAATATGGCAAAAGCAGTTTTAGAGCATGGTGCAGATGTAGGTATATCTTTTGATGGTGATGCGGACAGAGTTGTTTTTGCAGATGAAAAAGGTAATATAGTTGATGGTGATAAAATTATGGGTATTTGTGCCATAGATATGATGGAGCAGGGTACATTAAAAAATAATACTATTGTGGCAACTGTTATGAGCAATCTTGGTTTTGAATATTCTATGAATAAAAAAGGTATTAAACTTATCCGCTCGCAGGTAGGGGACAGGTATGTTATGGAAGATATGCTGAAATATAACTGTAACCTTGGTGGTGAGCAGTCAGGTCATTTAATCTTTTCAGATTTTAATACTACAGGTGATGGTTTAATCAGTGCTATGCAGGTTCTTGGTTTGCTTGTTAAAAAAGGTAAATCTTTGTCAGAGCTTTGCAGCTTTATAGAAACATATCCTCAGATATTAAATAATGTTTTAGTTGATAAAAAAGTTCCTATTGAAGAATTAGTTAATACTTCTGCATTAATTTCAAAAGTAGAAAAAGAGCTTGGAACTTCCGGCAGACTTCTTGTAAGGTATTCTGGAACAGAAAACAAATTAAGAGTTATGCTTGAGGGAAAAGATGAAAAAATAATTAATGCTTATGCAAAAGAAATTGCAGATACAGCAGTAAATGAAATTAAAGGTAAATAGTAATGATAAAACTTGGAGTAAATATTGACCATATTGCTACACTGCGTCAGGCTAGAATGGGAACAGAACCTGAGCCTTTTATGGCTGCTCAAATAGCAGAAAAAGCAGGTGCTGATGGTATAACAATACATTTAAGGGAAGACAGGCGTCATATACAGGATAAAGATGTATATGATATTAAAAAGGTTATTTCTATTCCATTAAATTTAGAAATGGCATGCAGTGATGATATTATTAATATTGCAAGAGAAGTGCTTCCTAATACATGCACAATAGTGCCAGAAAAGCGTCAGGAAATAACAACAGAAGGCGGTCTTGATGCAGCAGGTCAGTATAATGCAGTTGCAGATACTGTTGCAAGACTGCAGGAAAAGGGTATAAAAGTAAGTCTTTTTATAGAACCAGATAAAATGCAGATTGAAGCTGCTAAAAAAATGGGTGCAGAATATATTGAAATCCATACAGGACTGTATGCAAATACTGAAGGTGAAGCACAGCTGCAGGAATTAAATCGCATAAAAGAAGCAGCTATTTATGCTCATAGTCTTGGTTTAATTGTTAATGCAGGTCATGGGTTAAATTATACTAATACAAAAAATATTACTGCTGTTCCTTATATGCATGAATTTAATATAGGACATTCTATTATTTCAAAAGCTGTTTTTACAGGTCTTGAAGAAGCAGTTAAAGAAATGATAAAAATAGTTAAAAAATAGTTATGCTTGGTTGTGATATTATAGAAATAGAAAGAATAGAGCAGTCTATTTTAAAATTTGGGGAAAGTTTTTTAAAGCATATACTTTCAGAAAATGAAATAGCATTATATAATAAACAAGGTAAAAAGGCTGAGTTTGCAGCTGGCAGATTTGCTGCAAAAGAGGCTGTATCAAAAGCTTTAGGCACAGGTATTGGGCGAGGCTACAGCTTTACAGATATTGAGATACTGCCAGATGAGCTTGGCAAGCCTTATGTTTATTTAAAAAATCAAAAAAAAGAAAATATAGAAGTATCTATATCACATTCCCGCATGAATGCTATTGCAGTGTGTGTTATTAAAGAGGAATAATGAGTGCAGTAATAATTCCAGCCAGATATGGCTCAACAAGATTTCCTGGTAAAGTTCTTGCAGACATTGACGGAAAACCAATGATTATAAGAGTGGCAGAACAGGCAGTGCAGACTTCTGCTGATAAAGTTATTGTTGTTACAGATAATGAAAAAGTGTATGAAGTATGCTCTAAAATAGAAAAAGTTTCTGTTATGATGAGTCCTTCAGATTTATCTACAGGAACAGACAGAGTGGCTTATGCTGCAAAACATATTGATGATGATATTATAATCAATGTGCAGGGAGATGAGCCATTTATTCCGCCAGTATTAATAGAACAGTTAATACAGGGTTTAAAAAATGATAAATCTCTTAAAATGATAACAGCGTGTGTTCCTTTTGCAGATATAAATAATTCTGAAAATCCATCAGCTGTGAAAGTTATTCTTGATAAAAATGATTATGCTGTTTATTTTTCACGATACCCTGTTCCATATAATAGAGATAATATTAGTGGAGTTGTTAGATACCGCCATATAGGTATTTATGGTTTCATGCGTGATTATTTATTTGAGTTTTCTTCTCAGGAGCGGACTTATTTAGAGAAATGCGAAAATTTGGAGCAGCTTAGAGCTTTAGAAAATGGTGTTAAAATAAAAGTAGTTAAAACAGATTATAATCCATTATCTGTTGATACTCTTGAAGATTTACAAAATATTTTAAAAATTTTAAATATAAGGAATAAATAATGGCAAAGTATATTTTTGTAACAGGTGGTGTATTATCATCATTAGGTAAGGGGATAACAGCAGCTTCTCTTGGAGCATTACTTGAATCAAGAGGGTATAAAGTTGCTTTAAGAAAGTTTGACCCATATTTAAATTATGGTCCTGGCACAATGAGCCCTCTGCAGCATGGGGAAATATTTGTTACAGCAGATGGCTGTGAAGGTGATTTAGATTTAGGACATTATGAAAGATTTACTACAACTAATACAGATAAACATTCTGATATTACATCTGGTAAAATATACTATACTGTTATTGAAAGAGAACGCAGAGGCGAATATCTTGGAGCGACAGTGCAGGTTATTCCTCATATAACTGATGAAATAAAAGGCTGTATAACAGCAGGTGCTGAAGATTATGATATAGTGATTGTAGAAATTGGCGGCACAGTTGGTGATATTGAAAGTCTGCCGTTTTTAGAAACAATCAGGCAGATGAAATTTGATTTAAATGAAGGTGATGTGCTGTTTTTACATGTTACTCTTGTGCCTTATATTAAAAGTGCAGGAGAGCTTAAAACTAAACCAACTCAACACTCAGTGCGTCAGTTACAGGAGATAGGTATTAGTCCTGATATTTTAGTATGCAGAAGTGAGTATCCACTTAGCGAAGGTGTTAGAAACAAGCTTGCATTATTCTGTAATGTGGAAAAATCATCAGTTATTAACTGTATGGATGCTGCTACAATTTATCAAGTGCCTCTTGTTTTAAATGAAGAAGGACTTGACAGCGAAGTTATAAAAAAACTTGGGTTAGAAGAAAGAGAATATGATTTATCAAAATGGCAGGATATTGTAAGGCGTATTAAACAACCAAAAGACACAGTCTCTATTGCCGTTATTGGTAAATACCTTGAAACAAAAGATGCATATTTAAGTTTAACAGAAGCACTTCTTCATGGTGCAGTTGCAAACTATTTAAAAGTAGATATTAAATGGATTGATGCAGAAAAACTAGAAGAAAAAATGGCTAGTGAATATTTAAGCAATGTGGATGGGATACTAATTCCTGCAGGTTTTGGTGAGCGTGGAATGGAAGGTAAAATAAATGCAGTAAACTTTGCTAGAACAAAAGATATTCCATTTTTAGGTATATCTATGGGGCTGCAGGCTGCTGTTATTGAATATGCAAGAAATGTATTAAAATTAGAAGATGCAAGAAGTGCTGAAATGACAAAACCAGAGCATTCTCAAAATCTTGTAATTGATTATAAGCATGATGAACATTATAATGAAGAAATGGGAGCATCTATGCGTCTTGGCTCTTATGTAACTTCTTTAGCAGAAGGAAGCCTTGTAAAAGAAATTTATAATACAGATACTGTAATAGAAAGACACAGGCATAGACTTGAAATAAATAACAGCTATAGAAATGCATTAGAAAGTGCTGGTATGGCAATATCTGGCAATAATGATGAAAGCGGCTTTGCAGATATTATTGAATTAAGCTCTCACAGGTGGTTTATCGCTGCACAGTTCTGCCCAGAGTTTCAGTCAAAACCATTTAATCCCCATCCTTTTTATAATGCTTTTGTTCAGGCTGCTTACAAATATAAACAGGATAAAAATAATTTATCTGGTGAATAATAAGGTGTGCTATGGATAATAAAGAAATCATTGCTTTTGGAATAAATACTTTTCAGATTGAAATAGAAGCTATGAAAAAAACAATGAACAGCTTGTCAGAAAGCTTTGCACAGGCTGTTAATATAATTTTAGGCTGTAAAGGCCGAGTTGTAGTTATTGGTATGGGTAAATCAGGTATTATTGGTAAAAAAATAGCTGCAACATTAGCAAGCACAGGAACTCCTGCTTTTTTTATGCATCCTGCAGAAGGTATGCATGGTGATTTAGGTATGCTTGTAAAAGGTGATGTCATAATAGGCATATCAAACAGTGGGGAAACTGATGAAATGAAAGTGCTGCTGCCGTTAATTAAAAGACTTGGCTCTAAATTAATTGCAATAGTTGGCAAGGCTGATTCTACTTTAGGCAGAGAAAGTGACTGTATTCTTGATGCATCAGTTGAAAAAGAAGCATGTCCATTAAACCTTGCTCCTACTGCAAGTACGACAGTAGCTTTAGCAATAGGTGATGCTTTAGCTGTTGCTCTTGTAGAATGCCGTGGATTTAAAACTGAAGATTTTGCAATGTTTCACCCATCAGGCTCACTTGGTAAAAGGCTGCTTACTACAGTAAACGATTTAATGCATACAGGGGATGCAGTGCCTGTTGTCAATGAAGATGATACAGTAGAAAGTGCTGTAAAAGAAATAAATGAGAAAAAATTTGGCTGCACTGCTGTTGTAGATAATGATAATAAGATTACAGGTATCATAACAGATGGCGATTTAAGGCGTGCAATATTTAAATATTCATCAGTTCAGCAGTTAAAAGTTTCTGAAATTATGACACATGGTCCTAAAATGATTATGAAATATGAGCTTGCTGCAAAAGCACTTCATATTATGGAAGAATATAAAATATCTTCATTATTTATTGTTGATAAAGAGCAGCATCCTGAAGGTATAATTCATTTTCAGGATTTATTAAAATTTGGATTAGTATAATATATGTTCACTTTTAAAAGCAGACGAAGAATAATTAATGTTTTTTTGGTTATTTCTCTGCTGATATTTGCTTTTGTTGTAGTAGTTATCATCATAAGAGAAGATGAAGATATGGTGCCATATCAATCTGACCTTTTAAAAAATATTGTCAAAATGAAAGAAATTGATTTATTATATGTTATTGATAATAATACATATGTAAAATTAAAATCTAAACAGGGTAATGTAAATATAATTGATTATAATATTGATTTAGTTAATCTTGATTTAACATATACTGGTAAAGATTTTTCAATTGATGCAAGAGCTGCACGAGGTGAATATATTGCTCAAAGATTTTTAAAGGCTTATGATAATATAACTGGTCACATGGATAATATGACATTTAAAACAGGCACAGCTGGTGTATTAGAGTATGATTATACAGAAGGTAAAGGTATTGTTAAAAATGGTGTAACAATTTATCAGGATAATAATTCTATATCATCAAAAATTGTTGAGTTTGATGTAAAGAATAACTTTATTATTTTTAAGGATAATGTTACAGTAGACTATACACCAGCTCAAGAATAATATGATATGGTGAATAATATGCTTTATAATTATAAATATGTTATAGTATTAATACTTGTTTTAACAGCCCCAATTTTAATGGGAGCAGATATAAAAACTAAAGATATAAAACCAACTTCACCTGTTAAAATACAGGCAGATGAAATGCGGTATTATGGCTCTGAACGCAAATCAACTTTTCATGGTAATGTTGTAGCTGTCAGCGATAATTATACACTTACTTCTGATGATGTGGTAGTATTTCTTAATAAAGATATGGATGTTTCTAAAATACAATGCACTGGAAATGTAAACTTTAAAAGCGATGATATTGTTTCTATTTCAAAAAAAGCAGATTTAGACCATAATAAAAAAGTAGCGGTTATTACTGGCAATGTAAAAGTATGGCAGGGTGAAAATTATCTTGAAGGCGAAAAAGTTTTTATATATTATGAAGAAGAACGAATTGTAGTTGATAAAGGAACAGATAAACGAGTAACCATAATATTTAAACCTGAAAATAATGAGGATAAAAAATAGTGGCTTTAGAAGTAAAAGACCTTAAAAAATCTTTTAAAAAAAGAACTGTTGTAAATGGTGTTTCTTTAAATATAAGCAAAGGTGAAATAGTTGGGCTTCTTGGTCCAAACGGAGCAGGAAAAAGTACATCATTTTATATGATTGTAGGGCTTTTAAAACCAGAAAAAGGCTCTATTGTGCTGGATGATGAAGATATTACTAAACTGCCTATGTATAAAAGATGTAAAGCTGGTATTGGATATCTTCCACAGGAAGCATCTGTATTTAGAAAAATGACAGTTTATGATAATATTATGGCTGCATTAGAATTTACTTATGATGATAATAAGATTAGAAAAGAAAGGGCAGAAGTCCTTATAGGTGAGTTTCATTTAAACCATGTTGCAAAAAGTTATGGATATGCTTTATCTGGTGGTGAAAGAAGGCGTGTTGAAATTGCCAGATGTTTAGCAACAGAGCCAGATTTTATTCTGCTTGATGAGCCTTTTGCAGGTATTGACCCTATCTCTGTTGCAGATATTCAGGAAATGGTTTATTCTTTAAAGGACAGAGATATAGGAGTTTTAATTACAGACCACAATGTTCGTGATACATTAAAAATCACTGACAGAGGGTATATTATTACGGAAGGTCGTGTGCTTACTCAAGGCTCACCAAATGAAATACTTTCAAATAAAGATGTAATTGATAAATATTTAGGAAAAGGATTTTCTATTTAATGAATAATTTAAATCAAAATCTTGATATAAAAAATACGCTGCAGACCACTGTCTTTATTACTCCACAAATGAAACAGTCTCTTGCTATTCTGCAAATGCCAATATTGGAACTTGAGCAGGAGCTTTCTAATATTTTAGAAGAAAATCCTATATTAGAAGCAGGGGAAGATGGTGGCAGCGATGATTTTGATGATAATGAAAGTAATGATTTTTCTGAAGATATAGAAGATACTCAGGATAAAGAAAAAAACCTAGAGAATCTTGTGGAAAAAGTTACAGGAGACGACTGGGAAGAATATATAGGCTATGAAAAACTTGATGATATAAGCTATAAGTCTACAAATGATGATAATAATTTTGATTTAGAGCAGGTAATTGGTGCAAAAGAATCTCTTTATGAGCATTTGATGTATCAGTTAAATATCAATATTATTGATAAAGAAGAAAAACATATTGGAGAATATATTATTGGTAATCTTTCAGAAGATGGGTATTTTCGTATAGATATTAA
>CAMWVK010000025.1 GCA_947177675.1 uncultured Mucispirillum sp. | reverse complement strand
TTATATTTTTTAGTGTGTAATTTTATATTAAGGATAATTACATTGTTACAGAAAGTAAAAGGTTTTAGAGATATTTTTGGTGAAGATACTGCTTACTGGCACAAAGTGGAAGCAGATATTCAGAAATTTTTTAAAAGCTGTGGTTTTAGTGAATTTCGCCTGCCTGTTTTAGAAAAAACAGCTGTTTTTAAACGCGGTATTGGTGAAACAACAGATATTGTTGAAAAAGAAATGTTTACTTTTATTGATAGCGAAGAACAGGTAAGCCTTAGACCAGAAGGAACAGCAGCTTTAATGCGTGCTTATATTGAAAATAATCTTCATAACCCGCCGGGCATTAAAAAATATTATTATTTAGGAAATATGTTTCGCAGAGAGCGTCCACAAAAGGGCAGGTTTCGTCAGTTTACTCAAATTGGAGTAGAAGTGCTTGAATGTGATGCACCACTTTTAGATGCTGAAATTATTGGTATGTTGTATAAAACTTCTGAAATATTAGGGTTTAATAATTATGTTTCTATGGAAATAAACTCTATAGGCTGCCCAGACTGCAGACCAAAATATAAAGAAGATTTAATTAAATATTTTGATAAAGAAAAAGACAAGCTTTGTGATGACTGCAAAAGGCGTCTTGAAACAAATCCATTAAGGATATTAGACTGTAAAATAGAAAGCTGTAAAAATATAGCAAAAAATGCACCAAGTATTTTAAATTATTTATGTGATATATGCAGCAGCCACTTTGAAAGTGTAAAAGAATATCTTACAATGATGAATATACCTTTTAAAATAAATGAAAGAATGGTTCGCGGACTTGATTATTACATAAGAACAGCATTTGAGCTTGTTACTGATAAACTTGGAGCAGCAAGTGCTGTTGGAGCAGGCGGCAGATATGACGGACTGGTAAAAAGTCTTGGTGGTAAAGATACTGCTGGCATTGGTTTTGCAATAGGGCTTGATAGAGTTGTGGAACTTTTAAAGGAAGTAAACCCTGTAGATTATCATTATACAGATGTATTTATACTTGTATTTGATAAAGAAAATCTTCCATATACTTTTAAGCTGGTGGAAAATTTTCGTAATGCTGGATATGTGGCAGAATATGATTATAATACTGCATCAATGAAAAGCCAGATGAAAAAGGCAGATAAATCAAAAACCAGATATGCTGTTATATTAGGCAGTAATGAAGTTAAAGAAAATAATGCATCTGTTAAAGATTTAGTCAGTGGTGAGCAGGCTTTAATAAAGCTTGAAAGTGTATTTGAATATTTAAAAAATAAATTAATCTAAATATAAGTTGGAGAATATTATGTTAACAAATATGGCAGATTGGAGAAGAACACATAGCTGTGGTGTTTTAACTGATAAAAATATTGGTGAAAAAGTTTTATTAATGGGCTGGGTTCAACGCAGACGAGACCATGGTGGTGTTATATTTATTGATTTAAGAGATAGAGAGGGTATTACTCAAATAGTATTAAACGAATCAGCCCCAGTTGCAAGAGAAACAGGTGAAGCAGTTAGAAATGAATATGTTATTGCAGTAAAAGGTAAAGTTGTTGCCCGCCCTGATGGTATGGTAAACCCTAATATAAAAACTGGTATGATAGATGTTATTGTAAGTGAAATAAAAATATTAAATAATGCATTAACTCCGCCATTTATGATTGATGAGCATACAGATGCTGCAGAAGATGTGCGTTTAAAATACAGATATCTTGATTTAAGGCGTCCACAGCTTCAAAAAAATATTATGATGCGTAATAATATTACAAAATCTATTAGAGAATATATGTGGTCTAATGGGTTTATTGATATTGAAACACCATTTTTAGGTAAAAGTACACCAGAAGGTGCAAGAGATTATCTTGTTCCAAGCCGTGTAAATGCTGGTAAGTTTTATGCTCTGCCACAATCTCCACAGCAGTTTAAACAGTTATTAATGGTTGGCGGTTTTGAGCGTTATTTTCAAATAGTAAAATGTTTTAGAGATGAAGATTTAAGAGCAGACAGACAGCCTGAATTTACTCAGCTTGATATTGAAATGTCATTTATTGATAGAAATGATATTATGGATATGATAGAAGGTTTAATTGTTAAATTATTTAAAGATATTTTAGATATAGATGTTCCAAGACCATTCCCAACAATTATGTATAGAGATGCTGTGGAACTTTACGGTAATGATGCACCAGATACTCGTTTTGGTCTGCATCTAAAAACTATTAATAATATGGTAGAAAACTGCCAGTTTAAAGTATTTTCTGATACAGTTAAAAATGGTGGTATAGTAAAAGCTGTAAATGCAAAAGGTGCAGGCAAAGTATTTTCAAGAAGAACACTTGATGAACTTGGTGAATATGTTGTAAGCCTTGGTGCAAAAGGTCTAGCTTATATTAAAATTAATGAAAATGGTATCCAGTCTCCACTGATTAGAAATTTAGGTGAAGAATTAACTTATGAAATAATAAAAGTTATGGAAGGACAATCAGGCGATATTATATTCTTTGGTGCAGGTGAAGAAAATCTTGTTAACCTTACAATGTCTAAACTTCGTCTTAAACTTGGAAACCTTTTAGGTTTAATTAATCCAAAACAATACAATCTTTTATGGGTATTAGAGTTTCCACTTTTAGAATGGTCTCCAGAAGATAAACGCTATGTGGCTGTTCACCACCCATTTACTGCTCCAATGGATGAAGATATTGAAAATCTTGACAGCAATCCAAAAGCAGTTAGAGCAAAAGCTTATGACCTTGTATTAAATGGTTCAGAAATAGGCGGCGGAAGTATTAGAATCCATAGAAGTGATATTCAGCAGAAAATGTTTGAGCGTTTAGGTTTAGGTGAAGAAGAAATTAAAGAAAAATTTGGATACTTTGTAGATGCTTTAAAATATGGCACTCCACCACATGGTGGTATAGCTTTTGGCGTAGACAGGATTGCATCAATATTTGCAGGTGCTGAATCTATTAGAGATGTTATAGCATTTCCAAAAACACAAAAAGCAACTGATTTAATGAGTGGTGCTCCAGATTATGTTGAGCCAAAACAGCTTAAAGAATTATGTATAAGAAGTGACATTCCGGTAAATAAAACTGTTTAATTGTTATATTACTTGACAAAAGAAAAAAAATAAAACAATATAGTATAAGTATATATAAATTCACAAGGAGGTTAGTTGTGAGAAAGAGTATAATTTTTATCTGTGCAGTAGTCTTATTATTAGCATCTTGTGGGGGTAAAGCTGCTAATGACAGTATGACTCCAGAAGAGATTGTTAGACAAACATTAGGCAGTCCAAATAAAGCTTGTGTTGATAAGTATTTACCAAAAACTAAATCAAAAATGGCAGAGGCTGATAAGTTAAAAGCATCTGGCAGTGAAGAAGGCAGTAAAAAAGCTGAAAGTGAAGCTGTTGAAATTTTTAAAACTGAAGAAAGTTCTTATAATCAGCAGGTTGACTCTGTAAATGCTCAAAATTCCAGATATGATGAAACTGTTGCTAGAAAAAATAATATAGCATCTCATCCAGGAGCTGCTAATTCAAGTAAATGGAAACAAATACAGGCTAAAGTTGATAAACACTTAGCTAATGCAAAAGCAGCTATGAATAACTGCGATGCAGCAAAAGCTAAATCAGAGCTTGATGCAGCTAATGTTCTTCTTGCTGAAATGGAACAGCTTTTAGGTATTGGTGGAAGTAAGTCTTCTGCAAATAACTCTGTTTATATAGTTAAAAAAGGTGATAACCTTTGGTATATTGCTGGTAAACAGTATTCCAACCCATTTATGTGGCCTATAATTTACTGGACTAATCAGCAGCAGATTAAAGACCCTGATTTAATATTTCCTAAACAAGAGTTTACGATAGTGCATGATTCTTCTGCTGATGAAAAGGCAAAAGCAGAAAGGCTTGCTAAAACAAGAGGTCCTTGGTCCTTATACGATAACAAATAATAAATTTTATAAAAAATATATAAGCGACTGCTTTTAGTAGTCGCTTTTTTTGCGAGAAAATATGCATAGTGATGATGTAGTTTATAAAACACCTGAAAATTTTGATATTATTTCATATATGGATACAGTAGCAGATGAATTAAGGTCTGGTATTTCATTATTTAAAAATAAAAATGAGAAAATTATAGTAGTTTTTGGTTCAGCACGCACAAAAAGTAACGATAAAGAATATCTAATGGCAGAAGAAACTGGTAAAAAGTTAGTGGAAAATGGTTTCTCAGTAATGACTGGCGGTGGACCTGGAATAATGGAAGCTGCTCTGAAAGGTGCTTTTTTAAATAATGGTAATACATATGGAGTAAATGTAGTGCTTCCCCATGAACAGGAAAGCAACAGATATGTAAAAAATGGATATGTTTGCAAACATCTTTTTACAAGAAAAGTGCTGCTTACTAGAAATGTATGCGGCTATATTGTTCTGCCCGGTGGTTTTGGCACTCTTGATGAACTTTTTGATGTGCTTACATTAATGAATACTAAAATCCAAAATCATCTGCCTTTTGTGCTGTTAGGTGTAGATTTTTGGTCTGGGCTTATTAAATGGATAAAAGCTCAGCTTTTATCAAAAAACTATATTACAGAAGAAGCATTAAACTGTATATCATTAGCTGATAGTGCAGATGAAGCAATAAAAATTATAAAAGGCTAGTTTTTATTTTTCATATAGTTGATAAGGAAATCACCAATTTTTTCATAATCATTTATATGAAAAATATTTTTTATATCTTTAAATTCTTCATAAATATCAGTAGCTGTAGCTATAATATTTTTTTCAATATTATATAAGTTTGGTTTATTAATTTCTTTTCTATAAACTAATATTTTAGGTATATCTTCGTCTTTAAATCCTTCGCCAATAATAATATCCATTCCCTGCGGCACTTTTTCCATTAATTCACTAAAAGTAAGCCTGTGGCTGCTGTCTGCAATAACCGCATATTTACTGCTTGAAGAAATAGCAATACATTCTGCACCAGCTTTTTTCATACGGTAAGTATCTTTGCCCTCCCTATCCATTTCAAAATTATGGCCATCATGCTTTAATGCAGCTATTTTATAGCCTTTTTCTTTCAAATATGTTATTACTTTAAGTATTAATGTTGTTTTTCCACTGCCAGAATATCCTGCAAAAGTTATGTAAGGTGTCATATAATGTCCTATTAATTTATTATATTTGCATAATCGCTATATACATCTTTAAATTATTATATTATAACATTAAAAGAAAATAAAGGGAACATTATGTCAGTATCACACTTTTTTTTGGAAGATAAGTATTTAAAGTCAATAATACCAGAATATATTTACCGTTCTACTCAGGTAGAAATGGCAGAAATAATTGAAAATACTTTTTCATCTTATGTAAATACATGTATAGAAGCACCAACTGGTTCAGGTAAAACAATGGCTTATTTAATACCCTCTCTTTCATGCAGCAGCAGAATAATAATTTCTACAAAAACTAAGCAGCTTATGAACCAGTTATTATATAAAGATATTCCTATTGTGCAGAAAATTGTTGGCAGAAATAAAAGCATACGCTCTTTAAAAGGGAGAAAAAATTATTTTTGTCCATATAGATATTTTAGATTTATTAATTCAAAAGCAGCATTTTATATAGATGCTGTTTCATGGTTTGAAGAAAACAGCAAATATGGTATTATTATTGAAGCACCTTGGGGCAGGCTTGATAATGATGTATGTTCCTTAATGACTGCTGATAGATACCAGTGTATAGGCAATAAATGTCCATATTATGAAGATTGTGCATTTTATATGCAGAAAAGGGAAGCAAATGCGGCAGATATTGTTATTACAAACCATTTTCTGCTTCTTTCAGATATTGCTATGAAAAGTAAAGACTCTTTTGGTTCTATTTTTGAATACAGGGATAATATTATATTTGATGAAGCACATTCTGTGCCTGATATATTTTCTCAGTATGCAGGTGTGGAGTTTGCATTATCTTCTTTAATGATATTAGTATATGAAAATAAAGAAGTTATAACTATTAATAATGTTGATAAAATATATAGAGAATATCTAAAAATTATTGATAAAATAAAGGAGCCTAAAGAGCTTTTTGAGCCATTAAGGCAGGATTTTGATAACTTTATAAATCTTATTTCTGATATAATTTTATCACTTGATAATGAAGAAATAAAAGAAGAATATGGTGTATATCTGCTGTTGTATAAAGAATTTAACAGTGATAAAAAAGGTATAAGAATAATAGAAAAAACAGTTCAGAAAAATAATACTATATTAACATTAAAATTTATACCATTTGAAGCAGGGGCAGATTTTATAACAGGTTTAAAAGAAGCTGCATTATCTAGTATATTTGTAAGTGCAACATTAAGTTCTGGTGGTAATTTTGAATATTTTTTAAAAGAAACTGGATTAGAAGGCGGCTGTCAGACTTATATACTTGAAAATGTATTTGATTTTCACCAGCAGGGCAGACTTTTTGTGCCTAATATATCTTCTCTTAAAGAAAGAGATGAGATATATAAAGAGCTTATTACTAATATGCAGGGCTCTGCATTAATAATATGTAATAGTTTGGAAAGAATGCAGTATATTGAGAAGCTTTTAAGAAAATTAAAAATGAATAAAAAAATATATACGCAGTCAGATGTAAATATTGGAGAGCTTGATTTTTGTAATGAAGATATGGTATTAATAGGAAGTGCAACACTCAGGGAAGGGATAGATATTTCAGGCGGTGGTTTTAAGGCTGTTATTTTAGACCAGCTTCCTTTTGAATATCATAAAGATATAGTTCTTCAAAGCAAAGCTGAACAAATTTCTGAAAATAGTGCAAAGTCTTTTATTGATTTTTTCCTGCCTCGTGCTGTATTATATTTTAAACAGGCAGTAGGCAGACTTATTCGTCATGAAGATGATTATGGCTTGTGGGTAGTGCTTGATAATAGAATTTTAAATAAAAATTATGGAAAGTATTTTCTAGATGTGATACATAATGTAGAGATAATAGAAGATATAGAGAAGGCTCTCTATTTTATAAAGGAGGAAAAGCATGGCTAAACTGACTTGTGATTACAATTTTGCCGCTTCCAAAAATCTGCTTGGAGGTATTTCTGAAGAAGACTTACAGGCATACAAAAAAAAGGCAGCTCTAGGATATGAGCGTCTTCAGGCTATGGTTGATGATGGAAAAGTAGGCTTTCCACATTTACCAAAATATGATACAACTGAGTTAAAAGAGTTTGCAAAAAATGTTAAAACAAACTTTAATGACTTAATAGTGGTTGGTATTGGTGGATCTGCTTTAGGTATTGAAGCTGTTGTAAATGCTGTATTACCTTATGGTTATAATGCTATGAGCTATACTGACAGAGGCTGTCTTCCAAGAGTATGGGTTGCTGATAATGTAGATCCATCTAAAATTCAGTCAATATTAAAAATCTGTGACCCTGAAGATGCTTTAGCAGTTGTTATATCAAAATCAGGTAATACTGTAGAAACAGCTGAAAACTATTCTTTAATCTATGACTGGTTTAAATCAAAAGTGCAGGATTTAAAAAAACATATTGTTGTTGTAACTGACCCGAATAAAGGTCCTTTAAGAGAATATGCTAATCAAAATAACCTGAAAAGTTTTCCGATAGAAGCATCTATTGGCGGAAGATTTTCTGTAATGAGCCCTGTAGGTCTTGTTCCTGCTGCATTTTTAGGTATAGATATTGATAAAATTTTAGCTGGTGCTGCAAGCATTACAGAAGAAGGTATGGAGCAGGTTATGACACTTGCTGCTATATATTTATACTTTATGGATAAAGGCAAAAGTATAAATGTTCTTATGCCTTACAGCTCAAGACTTGATAAATTTGCAGAATGGTTCTGCCAGTTGTGGGGTGAAAGTCTTGGAAAAAAATATACAATAGATGGCAAAGAAATCTCTTTTGGCACAACTCCAGTAAGAACTGTTGGTGCAATAGACCAGCACTCACAAATTCAGCTTTTTAGAGAAGGTCCTCTTGATAAGGTAGTTACTTTCATTGGACTTGAAACTCATGATAATGATGTTAGTGTTAAAGGCGATTTTTATGAAGCATTCAGCTATTTAAATGGACTTCATTTAGGAAAGCTTTTAAATTCTGAATTAAAAGCTACAGAAGCAGCATTACTTACATCTAAAGTTCCTTCATTAAAAATAGGTCTCAATACTCTTGATGAATACAGTTTAGGTCAATTATTTATGCTGTTTCAATATATTGTTCCTATAGTTGGCTTATCAGTTAATATTAACCCGTTTGACCAGCCAGGTGTTGAAGAAGCAAAAGAATATGCTTATGGTATGATGAACAGAGCTGGTTTTGAAGCCAAAAAAACGCAATTTGAAGAAATATACAAAAAAGATGACGCATTCATTATATAATGATATATTGCTTCAAGAATTAAAAAAATATAAAGATAAAAAAATCCTTGTCGCTTTTTCTGGCGGCAAGGATTCTCTTATGCTGCTTGACTTTATTAATAAACAAAGAGAAAGTTTAAATATTTATGCTGGTGCATGTCATATAAATCATGGTTTAAGACATACTGCAAAAAGAGATGAAGATTTCTGCCGATTATACTGCCAAAAAAAATATATAGATTTTTATGTATATGATATTTCAGAAGAATTAAAAAATGATAACAGTGGCGGAATAGAAGCATCTGCGAGAAAATACAGATATAAATATCTTTTACAGACAGTAAAAGAAAATGATTATGATTTTTTATTTACAGCACACACTTATTCTGATGATATAGAAAGCTTTTTTGTTGATTTATATACTGGTGCATCATTATTTACATTAGGCGGTATAATGTATGAAAATAACCAAATTATTCGTCCTATGCTTAGTATTACTACAGAAATGGTTAATGACTATATTTATAAAAACAATTTAGAGCCTGTATTAGATGAAACAAATAATGATATAAAATATGTCCGTAATAGAATAAGGCATAAATTAATACCTGTTTTATATAGCTGTGGTAATGAATTTGAAAAATCAGTTATTAAACTGCAGAAAGAATCAAATAGACTTAACGAATATTTGTATAAAAAGGTAAAACATGTTATTTTAAAACAAGATAACATTATTATTTTAAAAAGATACAGCTTTATGGAGCTTGAAGATATAGAAAAAGAATATCTGCTTGGAAAGGTATTTTCATTATTTTTCAGGGTTTCAAAAAGCATTTTATATGAGGCTTTGTCTTTTTTAAATAATAATAATTCAAAAAGACTTGATTTACCAAATGGTTATGTTATAGAACAGTCGTATAATTCTATAAAGATATTTAAAAAAATACTTATCTGTAATTTTTTTTATAATAAGCCTGCAGGTATTTTTTTAATTAAAACTAATGATTTTCAGATAGAATTTTTAAATGAATTAAAAGATAAAACTTTAATCATTAGGAATAGAAATAAAGGCGATAAATTAGGAAGAAAGAAATTGAAAGATTTATTTATTGATAAACAGATAGAGCTTTTTGAAAGAGATAGAGCAGTTATTATTGAAGATGATAATATTATTATTTGGTCTGAATATATTAGTAACAATAATAATATAATATTTAAAAGGTATGGTATATAATATGCACAATATGGAAGAATTAATATCTGAAAAAGATATTGCAGCAAAGGTTTCTGAAATAGCAGCATTAATTTCTCATGACTTTAAAGGTCAGGATTTAACAGTTGTATCAGTATTAAAGGGAAGCTTTATTTTTACTGCTGATTTAGTCCGCAATATTGATATTCCACTGGAAGTAGCTTTTCTTGCAGCTTCTAGTTATGGTGCTTCTACAGAATCAAGTGGTGAATTAAAAATTAGATATGATATTGATATACCAATAAGAAATAAAACAGTTCTGATTGTGGAAGATATAGTAGATACTGGACTTACAATAAGCTGTTTGAAAAATTATTTATATGAAAAAGGGGCAAAATGTGTAAAAATATGCACAATATTTGATAAACCAGATAGACGGAAAATTCAAGTAGATGTAGACTATTCTGGTTTTGTTATTCCTAATGAGTTTGTTGTAGGATACGGACTTGATTATAATAACAAGTATAGAAATTTAAAAAATCTTTGTAAAATTACCATATAATATTTGGAGGATAAATGAATAGTGGTATTTATAAAAATCTTGCACTTTGGCTTGTAATAGCTTTAATGATGGTGCTTGTATTTAATCTTTTTAATACTAATACTCAGACAAATCAAAAAGTTACTTATACTGAGTTTTTAGACAGTGTTGTTAAAGAGCAGGTTAAAAAAGTAACTATAAAAGAAAGTAAAATAACTGGTGAGTATAAAGATAATAATACTCGTTTTGAAACTTATGCACCTAGTGATAATAATTTAATTTCAGAACTTCGTAATTATAATGTAGAGATAGAAGCAACTCCGCCAGATACTACACCTTGGTATATGCAGCTGCTTATCTCATGGCTTCCAATTATTCTGCTTATAGCTATATGGATATTTTTTATGAGGCAGATGCAGGGCGGCAGTGGTTCAAAAGCTTTTTCTTTTGGTAAAAGCAGAGCCAAACTTTTAAATCAGGATAATTTAAAAGTAACTTTTAAAGATGTTGCAGGCATTGAAGAAGCGAAAGAAGAATTAACTGAAATTGTAGAGTTTTTAAAAGACCCAGCAAAATTTCAAAAATTAGGTGGTAGAATTCCTAAAGGATGAATATTATACCAATCTGACTCTGCAAAAGAAAAGTT
>CAMWVK010000024.1 GCA_947177675.1 uncultured Mucispirillum sp. | reverse complement strand
ATCAGGAGAATAGTATTTTTTTATTTCTTTATTTAAATATTCTTTTCCTTTTTCTAAAAGAGTTTTATTATCCATAACTAAATATATAAAATGCTGACCTGCTGGAGTTACCCATGTATCTTGTGTAAATATTTTGCTGTCTAAACTATTTACCGCTTTTGCTGCTGCCTGCCACAGTATCCGTTTTTTACATTCAATATTATCAACAGCAGATATTTCTTTTTCGTGGACTAAATCACCTAAAACCTGCCTTACAATATTATTTTTAAGCTGGGATTTTGCTGCAAGCAGTGCTTCCTGCTCAGTCCCCCCGTTTCCAACTGCATTATTTTTAGGAAGATTTTTTCTATTGGCTACCCAGTTAGGAATGTTTGCTGCCATCAAATTTTCAATATCTTTCACTTTTGGTTCAACAGGTGATAATATTTTATTTGGCACTTTTACTGGTGCTGTCTTACTATCTATATTTACATCTGATACCTGTCCCACTTCTTTTACTTCTGGCACATATTGGCTGCCCTCTTTAAAAGAAATCTGCGGAACATTAACTTGAGCAGGTTCATTTACATGTGGTGCAGGCACATCATATATTTTATCAACTTCATCTATCTGCACTTTTCCAATATCCATATTTTTTGGGCTGTATATCCCTGCAACCATTGCAGCAACAGGGGCACATATTTTATCTCTACTATATTCCTGCTTTTCCACAGCAGAGCCTGCAGCTGCAGCAATAAATGATGCTGAAATATTTGTGCCATAAAGTGCATCTGGCGGATAAAAATTAACTACACCAAGACTATCTACTGCTATTGTGCCAGTATGAATATTCTGTTTTAAATCATATAATTTTATAAAATTGAAACCGCTGAAAGCTGCAAAATTTGCACCATCGCTTTTTATTATGCCACCATTTGCTCCATCAAGAGCAATAACAGGCCGCATAGCAGGATAATCATATACAGTAAATCCTAAATCTGTCATTACTTCAAGCCTGCTTGAAAAATTTTCTATAAAAACAGATAAAATTTTACCATTTAACATTTTCTCCATAGTAAAATCATCTTTTGATATGCTGTATAACCCATTGTTAGATGCTGCTAAAAATTTACCTGTTTTTTCATCAAATATCATAGTCGTTATATGGTTTGAAAGGGTAATGTTTTTCTGCAGTTTGCCTGAAAATGTCCATATTGAAAGCCTGCCGTTTCTTTCTACTACATATAAAAGGTTTGATTCTATATCTGGATACAGGGCAGCAATACCGCCAGAAAATTCTTTTAAATAAAGTTTTACAAGCCCTTCTTTTTTAAACTGATAAAGCCCAACAGTTATGCCATCACTAGCTGCAATAAACTGCCCCATATCTGACTGGCTTATAAGATATACACTTCTTAAAAAATCATCAAAAGACTGGACAAGTTTGCCGTCCTGCATGTTATATACATATAGCTTACTGCCCCCTGCAACTGCATAAGCTGAAATATATTCAGATACTATCATCTGCCTGATACTTTTATCTACAGAAAAACTTGATTCCTGCTGACAGTTTCTAAGATTAACTCGGATAATCTTTTTATCCTTATTTATATCTGCAAGAATATTTAGTGATGCTTCAAGTGATAAAAATTCGCCGCTTAATATACGGCTTGCAGCAAAAGCATGACTGCATAATATTAAAAAAAGTAATGAACTACTTATAATTTTTAATATATTTCTCAAAAACATTCTTAAAACCAGTAAATTCATGACCTGATGCAGTATTCGTATCAAACTCAATATATTCTTTCACACCTTTATAAAAATAAGGCTTTGTTAAAACACTGTGGTTTATAAGCGGGTCATCAGTAACCCATACAGAAACATTTTCTTGGTTATAATACTCATATATATATGAAGAAAGTTTCTGAGCAATCAGGGTAGCAGAAACTGGTACTTTATCTGTGATTTTTGGAACAATCACCATAGGTATTAATGCTGGGTTTAAAAGTATAGTTTTACAGTTTGCTTTTGTTGCTACATAAAGGGCATATAATCCGCCAAGAGAACTGCCTACAATACATATTTCTTCATTATTTGAGCTTATTTCATCTATTAGTTTATCAAATAAATTAGACACTTCCTCAGGAGAAACATTAAAATCTGGTGCAGATACATTTTCTGCCCCTAATATTTCACGCATTGCTTCTGCTTTACAGGCACTTGGAGAGCTGCCATATCCGTGAAAATAGTAGTATTTCATATAACACACCTACTTTGCTAAATTCTTTAATGTTTGATATAAAAGATGAGCACCCTGCTTTATATCTTTTTTCAATATTTCTTCATCCTTATGATGACTTACACCGCTGTCATTTTTTACAAATATCATACCACATTCAGTGATTTCTGCCATATTCATTGTATCATGTCCTGCACCACTTATAGTATTCATATAAGGAATATTTAATTCCAAACATGATTTTTCTATAATATCAGAAACATAATTATTAAGCATACAAGGTTTTTCTGAAGAAATTAACTCTATTTCACAGGATGTTTTATATCTGAGAGCTATTTTTGAAGATTCTGCCCTGATTAACCCAAAAAGCTCATCTATAGTTTTACTGTTTATGCCCCTTATGTCAATATACATAACAGCAGTGCCAGGCACTACATTAATAACTGATGGGAAAATATCCAGTTTAGAAACAGTTGCAATAGCATTTCTTTCATCATAAGCAAGTGATAAATTACGCACAGCTAGCACAAGTTCACTGGCTACAACAAGAGCATCTTTCCTATAACGCATAGCAGTAGAGCCTGAGTGGGCAGCTTCTCCATAAATTATAACTTTTACTCTTAACGGAGCAGCAATACCATCCACAACTGCAACTGGCTTATCTTCATATTTCATTGTTTTGCTTTGGTCTATATGCAGCTCAACAAATCCTTTATATTTATCTTTTTCTACAACACTCTTTTTAATGTCATAAAAATTATATCCTGCTTCTTTCATAGCTTCTACAAGTGATATGCCATTATTATCAATACTATTTTCCCAGTGAATAAAATCATCAAGCTTGCCTGCCATAATTTTACTGCCAATAGTAGCATAACCAAAACGGCTTGATTCTTCTGCCTGAAAAACTATTAATTCCAGCGGATGCCGTATTGGAATTTTTTCTTCTTTTATAGTTTTAATAGCAGCTAAACTTGAAATAACACCTAAAAGTCCGTCATATTTACCACCATTTGGAACAGTATCTATATGAGAGCCTGTACCTATTATCTGTCCTTCTGCTCCAGCGGGTTTATATAATGCAAACATATTGCCAAAAGTGTCTTCTCTATACTCTAAACCGATATTATCAATAAGATTTTTTAGATAAGCCCTTGCTTTCATATCACTTTGAGAAAAAGCAAGTCTTGTAACACCATCAACTGTCATACCTATTTGGCTGATGTTATTTATTTCATCTAAAATCCATGCTGTATTCATTTACCCATACTACCCTTTACTGCCAGCATATTTATTAAATGTGCCTGATTTGCTGCACCAAAGCCGTTATCTATATTTACTACACTAACTCCAGATGCACAGGAATTCAGCATACCAAGCAGTGCAGCAATGCCGCCAAGGTTTGCACCATAACCAACAGATGTAGGCACCGCTATAACAGGAACAGCAACAAGACCTGCAATAACAGAAGGCAGTGCACCTTCCATACCTGCAACAGCTATAATACAGTTTGAGCTTCTAAGAATATCCACATTATCCATAAGTCTGTGAATACCTGCGACACCTACATCATAAAGCCTTACAGCTTTACTTCCAAATGCTTCTAAAATAACTGCCGCTTCTTCTGATACAGGAATATCTGATGTGCCGCCTGTGGCAATACATACCTGACCCATAAGCTCTTTTTTTAACTTATTATAGATAATGATTTTTGCTGTTTCAATATATTCTGCTTCCGGCACAAGAGAAATGACAGCTTCTGCCATCTCTTTTGATGCACGAGTACATATAGCAGCATTACCATTTTCTTTAATACGCTTAAATATAACTGCTGCCTGCTCACATGTTTTACCAGCACCAAATATAACTTCTGGATAACCCTGCCTTTTCTGTCTGTCATGGTCAATTTTAGCAAAGCCTATATCTTCATAACCTTTATTATTCATACATTATAAATATATTGTATTATCAAAAAAGGCAATACAATATTTTTAAAAAAATTTTTTGCTGACACTTTATAAAAACTCTTTTACTGTTTGTAAAAGTATGGTAATATATATGTCATAAAATAAAGCTAATGGAATGGCATATAATCATGGAGCAAAAAGAAAAAAAGACTAAAATCCTTGTTGTTGATGATGACCCTGTTATTCGTGGTCTTATTAAATCTATTTTTATGAACAGCGAATTTGATGTAAATGAAGCTGACAGTGGAGAAATGGCTCTTGAAATCCTGCCTGATATTATGCCTGATATAATACTGCTTGATATTATTATGAGCGGTATGGATGGCTTTGAAGTTTTAAAAGATATAAGAAGTAATAAAAAACTTAAATATATACGCATTATCCTGCTTTCCTCTAAAAGCGATATAAATGAAAGGTTAAAAGGCTATGGTCTTGGCACAGATGACTATATGATAAAACCTTTTGTTGGAAACGAACTGCTTGCAAAAGTAAGCGTATTTGCTAAGTTAAAACATTTCAAAGAACGAAATTTATCATTAACAGAACTGGTTAAAAGCGAAATAAATAAACGAATGGAAAAAGAAAAATATATCCAAAATCAAGAAAGGCTTATTTCTATGAGTGATATGATTATTTCTATTGCCCACTACTGGAGACAGCCTTTAAATGCCCTTGGTATTACTGTGCAGGATATATATGATGCTTACACTCATAACGAGTTGACAGAAGATTATCTTAAAAAAAATGTTGAACAGTCTATGCGTCATATTACATTTATGTCTAACATAATAGACTCTTTTCAAAGTATAATTGATGCAAAAAATGATAATGTTTCAGAAACTATCCATATACCAGCACTTCTTCGTGAAGCATTAGTTTCTATTAAAGATATGCTGGAACTTTCAAATGTAAAATGCACTATTAATGGTATAGATTATCTTAAATATGCAGATATTTCCACTATTGATTTAATTATAGAATCTGAGCCTGCAGCATTAAGGCAGATAGTTGCAAAAATAGTTATCACAGTTAATTATCTTATACAAAAATACCAAAAAGTTGATGATAAATTTAGTGGTCTTATTAAGATTAAACTATATACTACATCTGAAAAAATCATAATTCAAGTGCAGGGAAATGGTGTACAGTTAAATGATAATGAAATATCTCGTTTTTTTGAACCATATTATGCTCTTGGAGAAAGCAAATTTTCTAATGAAGGTCTAGGTCTGTTTTTTACAAAAATACTTGTAGAGCAACATTGTAATGGGGAGCTTTTTATAAAAAAAGAAAATAATTTAAGTATTTTCCAACTTGAACTCCCTTATTCCCCCCCCCCAGTCACAAAATAGCACAGCAGTGAAAACTAAATACTTATATACACTCTAAATTTTAGTTTAATAAAGATTACTGGTATTTCTTTTCATATTCTATTACTTCAATATCTAACCTGTTCATTACTTCTTTTGGAAGATTTTTCACACCAAAAGGATAAACAACATTGTCTTCTTTATAAGCATGGCGAAGAAGTAAATCACAGTATGATAAAGCATAGCACAAAATATCAAGCTTATTTTCATCTGTCCTATCTTTTTCATAAGCTGCAACTGCTTTTTCCAAAGATGAAACGATATATCTTGCTAAATCATGCTCTATAAGCATACCATATTTTATGATATTTTCAGCTTTTACACCAATATAGTCAACCATAGCTTTAAACAAAAGCTTTTCTTCTTTCTGGTGATGGCGTTCATCTGCATAAGTTTTTATAAAATTAACTGCTGCATAAAATTCTGCTGTATCCATTTTATCATACTTCATAAAATCAAGGCACATAGTGCGAAGTTTTCCAACAAATTTTATTATTTCTTGATGCTCATATTTTAATATTTCTATTATTTTACTCATTACTATACTTCCATAATCCTAAATGTATTTTCAGAAAGCCTTGTATAATCAATATTAAAACTGCCTGCAAAAAAACCCTGAAGCCACTTGTCTCTTAATGTTAAAAATATCTGGCTGCTGATACCTGCTGATTCATAAAATGGAGTATGCACCTGCATATTAATACTCCATACAATTTCTGAACCATCATTACTTTCAACAGTAATACCACCATCGCATGGCATGCCATCAAGCAGGCACATATTAAGTGCATTAAAAAGCTCTCCTGCAACAATAATATCTGCATAATCAAGCCTTGCTGCTGCTCCATTTGAATAATATATATCAGATATTTTATCTAAAAGAGAGTTATCTTTTTCCATAATGAGTTTTAAGGCAAAAGCCATTCTGCTTTCTGCTGTGCTTACCTGCTTATTCAGCCAGTTATGGATAGCATTTTCATCAATAACTGTTTCAAGTGGTGCAGTTTCATTTTCACCACAGTTTTCTTTTAAATAACTTGCTAAACCACTTACCCAGTGGTTTTCTTCACTTGCATTTATTATTTCGTTTAATAATTCATTCTGCCTTTGTATTTTATTATAAAGCATAAAATGAACTGGTCCCAAAAAAGCACTCATTAATTTACCCTTTATTTATTTTGCTTAATACAACCTCTACTGATACATTATGCACATCGCAGGCATCCTGTAATGATTCTGCCTGAGATGCAGGACACCCTAAACACATCATACCCATCTCTTTAAAAACTGCTTCTGCTGCTGGGTTTGCTTTTAATATATCACTAATAATCATATCTTTTGTTATTTTATTATTACTTTCTACTTCTTCACCAAAAAACATTTTAATATCTTCATCTACTGATGATATACCACCTATACCAAAATTTTCAATAAGAACTTTTGCAGCATTTGGTGATAAAAATGCTGGCAGAGTTGGTCCTACGAGAATATTTTTTACACCTAAATGCAAAAGTGCAAGTAAAACTATTACAGCTTTCTGTTCATACCATGCAATATTATAAATAACAGGCAGTTTATTTATATCATCAAGATTAAATATTTCTTTTAATTTTAATGCAATTACAGCTAAAGAGTATGAATCATTACACTGTCCTGCATCTAAAACTCTAGGTATTCCGCCAATATTACCAAGATTTAATTTATTATATCTATATTTTGCACAGCCTGCAGTTAATATAATAGTATCCTGCGGAAGCTGCTCTGCAAATTCTGTATAATATGAACGGCTTTTATGTCTGCCGTCACATCCTGCCATAACAACAAACTTTTTCACAGCACCGCTTTTTACTGCCTCTACAATTTTATCTGCTAATGATAGCACTTGATTATGAGCAAAACCCCCAGTAATTTTACCAGTTTCTATTTCTTTTGGACTGTCGCATTTTTTTGCATGCTCTATAATAATGCTGAAATCTTTCTGTTCTCCTATTTTACCAGTAATATGTTTGCAGCCTGCAAAACCCACAGCACCTGTTGTATATACTCTGTTTTTATAGCTTTCTTTTGGCGGAACAAGGCAGTTAGTAGTCAAAAGAATACATCCGTTAAAGTTTTCAAAATCTTCTTTCTGATTATGCCATGCAGAGCCATAGTTTCCTGCGAAATGGCTGTATTTTTTAAATGCTGGATAATAATGAGCAGGAAGCATTTCTGAATGAGTATATACATCAACCCCAGTGCCTTCTGTCTGTTTTAAAAGCATTTCTAAATCTCTTAAATCATGACCTGATATTAATATTGCTGGGTTTTTCCTGACACCAATATTTACTTCTGTTATTTCTGGATTGCCATAGGCTTTTGTATTAGCCTCATCAAGTAAAGCCATTACGGCAACACCATATTTACCAGTTTCTAAAATCAATGCAATCAATTCATCAAAAGTTTTATCACTTAGCGTATCAGCAAGGGCAGATTGTAAAAATATATCAATATCTTCATTTTCTGCTAAAAGCACATTTGCATGATGCAGATATGCTGCTAAACCTTTTAAACCAAAAGTTATTAATGCTTTTAAGCTTCTAATATCTTCATTTTCTATTGATAAAAAGCCAACTGTTTTTGCTGCTTCATCATAATTTTCTCTTGACTGTAAATATTTTGCACTTTCACTTAATAATGATGTATCTTTTAACTGAGAAATTATTTCCTTTTTTACTTTAAATGTATTATCAATGCTGTTTTTAACAGCTTCATCATCAAAATTAGCATTTGTAATAGTAATAAAAAGATTTTCACTTATGAGATGATTTATTTCTTTTGATATTTTAATGCCTTCTTTCCTTGCTGCTCTTAAAACTTCTGCAAGAGCTTTTGTTGAAAAAACAAGTAAATCCTGCAAATTAGATGTTATATTAGTTTTACCGCACACACCATTTATTGTGCAGCCCTTATTCCCTGCAGTTTCCTGACACTGATAACAGAACATTTTAGTTTCCATGTAATCCCCCATAGCTATATAAAACAATTATTATCTTCTATATAGATACTATATTTTTTAATATAAAAGAATGATATAAGTCAAGAAATGCAAAAAAAATGAAAATTTAAATAAAAAAACAGGGAAAAATTTCCCTTATATTTTTATATTATTTGCCTGTAATAAAGTCATCATTAATATAATTATCTTGATAAAGGCTTTCTACAAGACTTTCCACTTTATCAATAGCACTATATATTGCAGCATTATCCTGCAAAGAAAAATCATCCTGAGCAGGCTCAGTATTTTCCATAATAATTTTTAATTCTTCCACAGAGCGTTTTAGTGATAATAAATCCCCCTGTGCTTTTGCCATAAGTTCCACAGCATCTAAAAGAGTATCAAACTCATCTGACTCTAAAATAGTATAAGCATCTGTATTAGTTTCTTTTGTTTCCATAACATCTCTCCATAATAAAAACATTATACTATTCCTTTTAAGCAAAATTTGTGCCATAAATTAATTATCTTTAAAAATAAAATTTTTAATAATATATACAGCTGTTTCTATACAGCCATCACAGCTTTTCAAAACATGACCTGTTTCAAGTCCTTTTATTTCTTTGCAGTACATTGAGCCAGCAAGGTTTACAAATTCATTATTTATTTGAGACACAAGTTTGTATGTTTTTGATTTTGTGCGGACTGCAGCATCTTTTCCACCACTATTATAAAGACCTGCAATCATCACAGCTGCAGATAATGCACCGCAGCTGCCCTGCAGATTACCCATACCTGCACCAAAACCTTCACTTATTTTAAATAAAACTTCTTCATCAATACATAATTTATCAGCAAATGCAAGGCATACTGACTGACAGCAGTTATTACCCTGTTTATGTAACTGTAATGCTCTTTCTGTAATTTTATCCATATTTTCACTTATTCCTTTTTTAAATACTGCTTTTATAAGATTTCAAATTTTTCTTTAATAAAAAACCTGTAAATTGGACTTTACAGGCTTATAAATATTATAAAATAAAAGTATTATTTTATAGAACCAGCATCACTTCCGTCCCACTGAGTGATTGCCTCGCTTTCTATTTCAGGAATATCACCTTTAATATATACAGGTATTTTTTCCTGATTCCATTGGTTTATATAATGGTTTAACAAAGCAATAACAGGTTTATAAAGCACAACAAGTACTACAATATTGATTAATGCCATAAAGCCCATTAAAAAGTCGCCTAAATTCCATATTGTAGTAAGATTTGCAATAGAGCCGCCTAAAACAAGCATTAATGTCATTACAACCACTATATAATATGACAATTTATTATCTTTAATAGCGGTTACACCTGTTTGAATATAGAAAAAATTACCTAATATAGAGCTGAATGCAAATAACACCACACATAAAGTAATAAATAATGAACCAAACTGACCAAAGTGAGTATTCATTGCATACTGCATAAGGTTAATTCCTTTTAATTCACCAATTTTAGCCATAGCTTCTGGAGAAAGTAAAAGAATAAAGCTTGATACAGAGCAGATTATTAATGTATCAGTAAATACTGAAAACATTTGAATAAAACCTTGACGAGCTGGATGAGTAGTTGTAGCAGCAGCTGCTGCATGTGGAGCACCACCCATACCTGCTTCATTTGAGAAAAGACCTCTTCTTAAACCAGTTGCCATTGTTTTACCTATTGCACCACCAAAAACTGCTTCTGGCACAAATGCCTGTGTAACAATTACATAAAACATATTTGGAACCATTGTAATATTCATTAAAACAACTAATAATCCAAACAGTATAAATGGAATAGCCATAACAGGCACAATATATGTACATGCTTTAATAACTGCTGTTCTACCCGGGCTTAATAATATAAATGCAATAATAATTGATAAAACAATACCAGTAATGCTGGGGTCTAAATTATAAGAGTTTAATGCACTAGCAATTGTATTTGCTTGAACACCATTAAATGCTGTATAAGTTAATATCATAATTGCTGCAAATATAACTGATAATACAGGAAGTTTTAATTTACTGCGGATATAAAAAGATGCACCGCCTACATATTGACCAAGAGAATTTTTTTCTTTATAAAGCTGTGCAAGAGCTGCTTCTGCAAATGCTAATGCTGAACCAAATAATGCCATTATCCACATCCAGAATAATGCACCAGGACCACCAACAGATATTGCCACCATAATACCTGCCATATTACCTGTTCCAACACGGCTTGCTGTGCTGATTGCATAACTTGCAAAACCAGATGTTCCGCCGCCATGATGCTTAGCAAATAATAAACTGCCTGCATGAAATACATACTTAAACTGTGAGCCTTTAAGTAAAACTGTAAATAATATTGCTACAACAATAAATACATAAAACACTATATTATTAAAAAGTATTTCTGTACCTGTTGTAAGGAACTTATCAATAGATGCGATTAGTGTTGACTGAACTTCCATCTTTCCTCCAATTAAAATGATAAAATAGAATACATAAATTTTTATAACTTTGTCAAATGAAATTGGGAAAAAATATAATAAAAATTAACATTTTAAGAATAATTTTTATCTTTTTTTAATAAAT
>CAMWVK010000023.1 GCA_947177675.1 uncultured Mucispirillum sp. | reverse complement strand
GAAAATATGTAGTATTATGTATTATGATGAGAAAGTTATGTTTAGTAATCATTATCCTTATGGTAAGTTTCAGCAGTTTATATGCTCAACAGCTTTTTTTAAGAAAGGATAAATATTTTACAGAAGTATATTTAAAGCTTGATAAAAAGAATATCAAAAATATTGAAAAAGGAACAAATCGGGTAATTATATCTTTTCAAAACAGTATTAAAAAGCCTTTTTCTCAAGATATTAATGATGACTATGTATCAAATATACAGGGCAGTGGCAGCAGCTTTGTAATCAATATTAAGCCTGATGCGGAATTTTCTATTGTTAATGATGATGCAGGCATTAAAGTTGTAGCTACTAAATCTAAAACTAATGAAGATACTCTTTCAAGCTACGGGGTAGCAAAACCACTGCTTTCAACAAAATCTCAAGGGCTTGAAGATAAAAATATGCAGGATATGTTAGATCAGGCAGATAGATATATAGCATCAAAACAGTTTGGTCAGGGAGTGCAGGTTTTGCAGCAGATACTTGCTTCTACTCAAAATGAGTTTTACAAACAGGAAGCTATGTATAAGCTTGGTGAAACATATCTTTTAATGGGGCAGTATGACGGTCTTTATTATACAAGTGCTTATGAAATATTTGATGAGTTTTTTAAGCAGTATCCAGATAATTTTCGCACTCCAGAAGCACTGCTTAAATCTGCACAGGCAAAAGAAGATGCAAATCAGCAGTTTGAAGCTATAAACACATACTTAAAAATATATAATACAGTGCCTGATTTAGAAACCAAAAGAGATGCTTTGAAAAAAATGGCAGAACTTTATAAAAAAGTAGGTCAGGTTGATAAGGCAATTGAAACATATCTTTCATATCTTCGCAACTTTAAAACAGATCAGGATATGATTAATGGTGAAGTTGGACAGATGTATTATGATATGAACGAAGAAAACTTAGCATTTGAATATTTTTCTACACTAAATCTTGATGAGCTTTTAAATAGTCCAGATACTACTCTTGCACGGCTTAATGCTGTGGCAGATACTTTTTATAAAAAGAACAGGCTGGAACCTGCATTAAGACTTTATACGCATATATATGAAAAATATCCAGATGATTCTTCAGCTAATACTGCAATTTTTAGAGCAGCCTCAATTCTGCACAATACCAGCAGGAATGCGGATGCTGACCAGCTGTTATTAAGGCTTAAACAACTTTATCCAGACAGGGAGGGCGGTCAAAGAGCAACTATTGAGTATGCAGAAAAATACTTAAATACAAAACCTTATGAATACTGGAATAAGTTTTTTGAAGATTTATTTACAAGACCTGATTCTTATGGACTTCATGAACAGGCAAAATATATGCTTATAAAAACATTACATAAAGAAAACAGAATGGCAGAAGCTGTTGATATGATATCAAACTTTTTAGGCATGTATCCTGAAAGTAAATATTATGCAGAGTTGAATACTATAAAAGAAGATTATATGTTTGCTCAACTTTCAGATGTATATAATAAAAAAGATTTCGTGACAGCAGAGCCGCTTATAAATAGGTTTAATATAGAATATCCAAACTCTAAGTATAAACCAAGAACAGATATTATGCTCAATGAAATAAAATATGGCAAAATTGACAGTATTTATAAAAATAATGATTATAAAAGTGTAATTTCTTTTGCAGAGGCTCAGCTTGCTTCACCTGACCCTGCAAAATATGGTGATACTTCAAGGTGGGAAGCTCTGCTTGATGAAGCATCATATAAAGATATTAATGTAATATATGCCTCCAAAAACTATCCGGCAGCAAGAGCAGGTGCTAAAGAATATCTTGAGAAGTTTGAAAATGGCAAATACAGAAAAGAAGTTTCTGCAATATTAGAAAATTCTATGCTTAAACCTATGGAAACATCATACAAAGCTTTTGATTATCCATCAGTTGTGCAGCTCTATGATGCTAATTCTGACTGGATAAGCTCATGGAATAATAAAGCCTTTCAAGATAAAATAAAAACTATGGTTGCAATGAGTGTTTACAGGCTTGGCTCGCCAAGCAAGGCAAGAGTATTTTATGCAGAAATCACACCAAACCCTGCTAATATGGACTATGCAGTGCTTGGTTATCTTCTAGGTGATAAAAACTTAAAAGCAGATGTGAACAGCTTTGATAAAGACACATTTAAATATATTACCAGCGAACTGGAACAGCTTGATACTGATATGGCAGTATCTCTGCTTGATAAATATACGAGAGATAAAAAATATGCACTCAGCTTAAAATATTCTCTTGCTAAAAATATACCAAGTGATGCAAAACGACAGCAGATACTTATAAGTATATATGATACTATCAGGCAGGATGCAGGGGCTAGGTTTGAGGGCAGTGATAATGTCTATATGGATATAGGTTTAATTTTTTACAGGAAAAATGACTTTAAAAATGCAGTGCTTCCACTAAAACAGTTTACTGATAACTATAAGGAAAAAGATGACAGGCGTGCAGAAGCCTTATATTATCTAGGTAAATCATTTATTAATATGGGCGATATTCAGCGTGGATATAATTATTATAATGATATAATATCAAATATTCCAGCAAGCATATATGCAGGTATAGCAAAAGGCGAGATGGAAGAAGATGAATGGCGTAAAAACCTTAATAAATAATATGCAGTAAGGTGATAAATTGTCAGACATACAAAATATAGATGTCCAGTTATTAAAAGAAGTTGTTGATGCGGTAAACAGAACAACAGAGAGTTTAAAAGAATCTTATGCTCTTTTGCAGAAAAAATTAGAGCAGACTCAGGGGCTTTTAGATTCTGTGCTTGATAATACAAACTCTGCTATTATTGCTCAGGATAACAAAAATGGTGTGTTTTTGAAAAACAGACGGGCAAAAGAGTTAATAGAAGAACTTGGTTATGATAAAGTTTTTGGTATATTAAGCTCATTTAATACAACTGGTGTTCATGATTATGATGATGAGGGCAGAAGATATTTCAGGCTTAGTGTAAGTGCTTTGAAATCAGAAGATTCTGAAGGCTTTGTATATGTGATGGATGATATAACAAGGCTTAAAAAGTTTGAGCAGGAAAAACAGAGAAATGAAAGGCTGCGTATTATGGGCGAAATGGCTGCAAATATTGCCCATGAAGTAAGAAACCCACTTGGCTCAATTGAGCTTTATGCTTCACTTTTAGCAAGAGATTTGGAGCAGGAACCAGATAAAAAAAGGCTTACAACATCTATAATAAAAGGTGTCCGCACTATTAATGCAGTTATAAGCAACACACTGCTTTTTGCAAAAGAAATTAAAATAAACCCCTCTAAATATGTGCTTGTAGATATTGTTGATGAAGTAGTCCTTTATCTGCAGCATATAATAAGAGATAAAAAAGTCAGAGTTATAAACAAGCTTGATGAGGAACATATTGTTTTTTGTGACGAAGATATGTATAAGCAGGTTATAATGAACTTAATAGGTAATGCAGTAGATGCTGTAAATGCAGGTGGAGAGATTACTGTTACTTCTGAAATGACAGAAAAAGAAACTGTTCTGCATATCAGGGATAATGGATGCGGGATAGATGAAGATATGCTTTCCCGTCTTTTTATGCCCTTTCAAACAACAAAAGCGAAAGGCACTGGTTTAGGTCTTTCTATATCATATAAAATTATAAAAGCCCATGGTGGAGATATTATAGCAGAAAGCAACGGTATAGATTATACAATGTTTACTGTAACACTTCCTTCTGCTGAATATGCGGTATCTGGTGGAGAAAATAATGATTAATAAGAATATTTTAATAGTTGATGATGATGACAATATGCGGGAAGCTATGAAAGAAACTGTATTAAGGCTTGGGGTAAGCGTTGATACAGCGGAAAATGGTCGTATTGGTTTTGAAAAAGCAACAAAGAAAGTATATGATTTAATCATAAGTGATATGCGTATGCCTGAAATTGACGGGCTTTCTATGTTTGAAATGTTAAAGGCAACAGGTATAAAAACCCCAGTATGCTTCGTAACAGCTTACGGCTCAGTTACAGGTGCAGTTGAAGCATTAAAAATAGGTGCTTATGACTATATATTAAAACCATTTTCACCAGAAGTTATAGAAGAATTAATAAGAAGAACATTTGAACTTGCAGGAAGCGGGAGCAGTGCAGCAGGAAATATTACAGCAGAAGATGATGCAAAAAAAGGCACTGTATATAAAAGTGCTTATATGGAGCATATTTTTACTCTTGCAAAAGATGTGGCAGAAAGCGAAGCAACAGTGTTAATTACTGGCGAATCTGGCACAGGTAAAGAAGTGCTTGCAAGGTTTATTCATGAAAATTCAGGTCATGCAAAAGGACCGTTTGTAGCAGTAAACTGTGCAGCAATACCAGAGAATTTAATAGAAAGTGAGCTTTTTGGTTATGAAAAAGGTGCATTTACTGGTGCAGTTAATAAAAAAATAGGTAAATTTGAAGCAGCTGATGGCGGCACAATTTTACTTGATGAAATAGGTGAAATTCCTATACATTTACAGGCAAAACTTTTAAGGGTGCTGCAGGAAAGGGAAGTGGAAAGGCTTGGAGCATTAAAGCCTTCTAAAATAAATACAAGAGTGCTTGCTACTACTAACAGAAACTTAAAAGCAATGAGTGAAGATGGCTCATTCAGGGAAGATTTATATTACAGGCTTAATGTTATCAGTATGGAACTTCCGCCATTAAGAGATAGAAAGGAAGATGTGGCAGATTTATCATCGTTTTTTATAAAAAAATATTCAGAAATTAATAAAAAACCAGTTAAGCCTCTGTCAGATGATGCACTAAAAACACTTCAAAGCTATGAATGGCCGGGTAATGTAAGGGAGCTTGAACACACTATTGAAAGAGCTGTTGTGCTTTCAAAAACTGCTGAAATTATATCAAAAGATTTATTTCTGCATGGAATAACCATAGCTGGCTTTAAATCAAGCCCTAAAGAAGAAAGAAAAGATATTATAAAGGAAGAAAAAGAAATCAAGCATAATGCAGAAGAAAGCAAGGTTGATAATGCAGTAGGCAGAACAATTGCAGATGTAGAGCAGGAATTAATACTAAAAACTTTGCAGGATGTAGCAGGCAATAGAACAAAAGCTGCTGAGATATTAGGCATAACTGTTAGAACTTTAAGAAATAAATTAAATGAATACAGAGATGCAGGCATTGATGTTGAAGAATATTTGAAATAATAATTATATACATATATTAAGGAGTATATTCTTGAAAGAAAAACTTACATTAATTATTGAGAAAATAGTAAAAGAAATACTAGATACTGCAGGTGTATCAGAAGAAGTATCTTTTACCCTTGTTATACCAGAAAAAGAAGAACATGGTGATTTTGCATGTAATGCAGCTATGCAGCTTGTGCGTTATTTAAAGAAAAATCCAAAAATGATAGCAGAAGAAATATGTTCTTTATTAGTTGAAAAAATGAATGGTCAGGTAACTGTTGAGATTGCAGGTCCTGGATTTATAAATATAAAAGCAGCAAAAAGCTTTTTTGCTGAAACTGTTATGAATATTATTAATGATGAAAAATATTTCCATAACAATACAGGTAAAAACAGAAAAGTAATGGTAGAGTTTGTAAGTGCAAACCCAACTGGTCCTTTGCATATTGGTCATGGCAGAGGAGCAGCTTATGGTGATTCTGTTGCAAGAGTTCTTGCTATGTCTGGCTATGATGTAACAAAAGAATATTATGTTAATGATGCAGGCAGCCAGATGAATAATCTGGCATTAAGTGTATATTCCAGATACGCTGAACTTACTGGCAGAGCTGAAGCTGCACCATTTCCAGAAGCAGGATACCATGGCGATTATATAAAAGATATATCAGCAGAACTTTTAAGGCAAAGGAAAGATATATTAGACATTGATAAAAAAGAAGCATTAGATATATGTCTTGATTTAGCTGTGAAAACTATTCAGAAAGATATAGATGATGATTTAAAAGATTTTAGAGTAGAGTTTAATAACTATTTCAGTGAAAAAAGTCTTTATAAACAGGGTTTAATTGATAAAGCTCTTGATAAATTAAATAAATCTGGCAAAACATTTGAGCAGGATGGAGCATTATGGCTTAATACTTCCAGCATGGGCGATGATAAAGACAGAGTGTTAAGAAAATCTACAGGCGAGTTTACTTATTTTACACCAGATATCGCATATCACCAGAATAAATATGACAGAGGGAATGAGTATTTAGTAGATATATGGGGAGCAGACCATCACGGCTATATTAAAAGAATGCAGTGTGCTTTAGAATGTTTAAACCATGATTTATCCACATTTCAAGTATCATTAATTCAGATGGTTAATTTAATACAGAATGGTGAAAAAGTTAGTATGTCTACAAGAAGTGGTGAATTTATTCCACTTTCATATCTTATAGATGAAGTAGGTATTGATGCAGCAAGATTTTTCTATAATATGAGAAGTCATGATGCTCAGTTTGATTTTGATATAGATTTAGCAAAGTCAAAATCAAATGACAACCCTGTCTATTATATTCAGTATGCACATGCAAGAGTTCACAGTTTAATTGCAAATGCTGAAGATAAAGGTATAAAATATGAAAGAGGTAAAGGTTTAGAAAAAGCTCTCAACACTGAAGAAATACAGCTTATAAAAAATATGATAAGGTTAAAATATGTTATTGAGCTTGCGGCAGTCCATTTAGAGCCTCATAGAGTTGCTTATCATTTACAAGAGCTTGCTGCAGCATTCCATTCATATTATTACAGTAATAAAATATTAAACCCTGAAGATAAAGAGCTTACAACAGGCAGACTCTCCTTATGTGAAGCTGTTGCTGTAACTATTAAAACAGGGCTTGAAATATTAGGTGTTTCTGCACCTGAAAAAATGTAGGTGTAATATGGCAGAAGATAATAAAAATTCATTCAGAGACATGCTTTTAATTATATTTGTAGTGCTTATATGTTTTGGTATTACAATTTATGGTATAGCATATTTAACAGGTAAAGTATTTTCCAGCAGTCCAGAGCCTGAGATTACAGCAAATGAAAGACCAAAAGAAATAACAACTAACCCACAGGAAGGTGATACTTTAACTTTTACATCAATGGGAGAAAGTGCAGATGAAGTTATGCCTCATGAAGATAATATCCGCACTACAGTTACACCGCCAAAACAGGATAATGCAGAAACAGCAGCATTATATCAAAACAATACTGCTCCAATTCCTGCACCTGTATTACAGGAAGAAAAACCAGCACAGGCTGTTTCAGAGCCAGTAAAACCGCAGGAAGATAAAAAGATAAAAGAAACTGCAAAACCAAAAGAGCAGACCCAGCCAAAACCTGCACCTAAAAAAGAAGAACCTGCAAAAGAAACAGTAAAAACTTCACCAGCTGCACAAACTGGAGCTTTTGTAGTGCAGCTTTTAGCTGTGCAGTCAAGAGATGCAGCAGAAAAAGAGGCAGCAAAATATAGAAGTAAATATCCAGATGTATTTATAAAACAGGTAGTCATAGACGGCAAAACATGGTATAGAGTCCGCCTTGGTGTAAGCACTACAAAAGAGCAGGCACAGCAGAAAGCAAATAAAATAGCATCTGAATTTAAAATAAAACCAATTGTTACTAAAAATAACTAATATATGAAGAAGTTGTCAGTATTAATATTTGTTTTTGTATTTTACAGTGCATCTTATAGTGAAACTGTTATTTCCAGTGAAGATATATATCTCATTAATGGGGCACAGGTATTTGTTCTTGATGAAAAATACAGGGACAATATTGATTTATTTTTTAGGGAAATAAAATCAAAGGGTATTAATACTGTTTTTTTCAGAGTATTTCACAACAGTAAAGACAGAAGCCATTTAAATATGCCTGTAACTTGCGAAAGTGGTGTTTATTTTGAAACAAAGCACGCATGCACAATGAATAACCTGTTAAAAGATATTGTAGATTATGCCCATAAAAATAATATTAAGCTTTATGCATGGATGGCAACCCGCTCACTTTCTTTTTTAAAAACAGCAGATAATATGAGCATGAGTTTAAGTGCAGAAGGCAGTGATGTTGCAGGATATGGAGCAAATATATTTAAAAAGGAAGTTCGTAATACACTGCTTAATCTTTTTGAAGATTTAGCAAAATATGACATAGACGGCATACTTTTTCAGGATGATTTTATCATAAAATATACAGAGGGCAGTGATAAATATGCGGCTGCACTTTTTAAAGAAGAAACTGGAATAGAAGTTAAAAAGGAAAACTTTTTTAAAAGTATAAAAGAATATAACGGCAGGAAAGTTTTTTCTGAATATAAAGATGAATTTTATGTATGGGCAGAGTGGAAAAGCAGCCAGCTTGCTTTATTATTTAAGGAATTAAAAGAGCGGGCAAAAACAGTAAATCCTAAAATAAAATTTGCAGCAAATGTATATTATGAAACACCAATTAATGAGGCGGCAGCTATGGCATGGTATTCTCAAAAATTGTCTACATTAAAATCTGCGGGGGCAGATTATTTTGCAGTTATGGGGTATTTTGAGCAAATAAGCAGTGAGCAGAAGTTAGAGAGAGTAGAAACAGCATCACTTATTGGCAGTATCGCAGAAAATGCTGTAAAGGTAATGGGTAATGAAAAAGCAGTTATTATGAAGCTGCAGTCCAGGTCATTTTTAGGAAAAGGAATGCTTTCTTATGATGATTACAAGCTTGTATGCAGGCAGATAAAACTTGCTGGAAATGTAAGTCATACTGTGGTACCAGTGTTTTCTTCTGATGATATTTATGTGTGTCCAAAGTAGATAATATAAGATAAGTTTTGTCTTTGTTGAAGAAAATGTGATAAAAAGATTTTATAAATTTATTTTGTTTATAAGTAAGTTATATTTGTCTTGATGAAATAAAACGCTTTTTTGTAAAATATTTCTTGCAAAATTTAAAAAAAGTTTATTCAATAATAATAACAATATAAAAAAGGAGCAGTCTATGAAAGTTGGGGTAATAGGTGGAGGTATTTCTGGTGTATCTCTTGCACTAAAACTTGGTTTATTAAAAGAGCAGGGAAAAGATATTAATATTACACTGCTGGAGGCATCAAATAGATTAGGCGGCACAATAAATTCTGTTCATAAAGAAGGCTATGTTATAGAATCTGGAACAAATGGATTTTTAGACAGCAAACCATTTACCATAGAAGTGTTTGAAGAAGCAGGTTTAAAAAATAAGCTTGTAAGAAGCAACGACAATGCAAGAATAAGATATATTCAAAGATATGGTGCACTGCAAAGACTTCCTGAAGGAGCAGGAGCATTCCTTTCATCAAAACTTTTAAGCTTTGGTGGCAAAATGCGTTTAGCAAAAGAATTTTTTGTGCCACAAAAAAAAGATGACAGCGATGAAACACTGGCACATTTTGCTGAAAGAAGGCTTGGCAGAGAAGCACTTGATTATTTAATAGGTCCTATGGTATCTGGCGTATTTGCAGGTGACCCAGAAAAAATGAGCTTACAGTCATGTTTTCCAGTAATATATGATTTAGAAAAAACTTATGGCGGCTTAATAAAGGGTATGCTTAAAAAACCTAAAAAGAAAAGCGGACCTGCAGGTCCGGGTGGAGCATTAACAAGTTATGAAGGCGGTATGGGAGAGGCTGTTAAAGATTTAGCACGCGTTGCAGAAAGCAAAGGTGTAAAAATCTATACAGAAAGCCCAGCTGAAAAAGTTATAAAAAAAGACGGAAGATATATTGTAACAAGCAGCAATAAAGAATATGAATTTGATGTGCTTGCAGTATGTGCTCCAGCTTATGCAGGCGGTAAGTTTTTAAAAGAATTAGACAGCGATTTGGCAGAAACATTGTTACAGATTCCTTATGCACCAATGTTTGTTGCAGGATTAGGCTTTAATGGAGAAGATATAGAAGATAATATACACGGCTTTGGCTACCTTATACCTAAAAAAGAAAATCTGCGTATATTAGGTGCATTATTTACATCAAGTATGTTTCCTGTGCAGGCTCCAAGCGGTAAAAAATTTCTTAGAATTATGGCAGGAGGCGATACTAACCATGAACTTATGCAGAAAAGCGAGGAAGAACTGCTTAAAATATGTTTAGAAGATGTAACACAAGTGTTAGGTGTTAAAAAAGACCCATATATGGTGCAGTGTTTTAAGGTAATGAAAGCGATACCACAATACCACACAGGGCATCGTGAAAAAGTTGCAAAAATAGAAGAAATTACTTCAAGATTAGGTAATATTTATATTGGTGGTAATATTCTTTATGGTATAGGCTTAAATGACTGCACAAAAACAAGCAAACTTATAGCTGAAAAAATAGCAGAACGGCTGGTATAATATTATATACATTTTTTAAGAGGATAATTGTGTGCATAAATTATTAAATCTAGATGCAGTTATGATAGTGTTTTTCATGCTTATTTTTATTCCTCCTATTGCATCTGGTTTTGTATTGAGCAGATATATTTCCAATATGATAGTAGAAGAAAAGACAAGCAAGCTTTATGGTATAGCTAATACACTTGATAAATTATTAACATCTGATTATGATACAATATTAAAAAAATATGATATGCAGCATGCTTCTAAAGAAGATAAAATTAAAGTATTATCAAAAGAATTATCTCCCATATCTGATACTGTTGTGTCTGGATTTAAAGATACAGGTATAGGTTATTAAAATAAAGAACTTGATGCAATAATAACTTATGCTCCATCTGAAAAAATGAACTGGACAATAGGTATGCCTATAAGTAAAAACCATAATGGACGGTATGCTATGGCAAATAAACAGTGGATATCATACAGGGGAGAGGAATTAGTATGGGGTAAAGGAATTGCTGTTTTTTATCCCATAATAAGAAATAATGAAGCTATTGGCTATATATGGGCTGTGGAACTTGATGAGAATATTAGTAAAGAATTATTCCCAATGTATGTAAATATTGCCATAGTGGTGTCTATTCTCATAGGTATAGGTATAGCAGTATTCGGTATATTCATATCTAAGCATAATGATAAAAAGTATATAAGAAGTTTAAATGATTATATTAAATGTATATCTTCAGATAACAGTATCCGTCTGCCGCAAATGCAGGGAATATATGGGGAAATCAATAATGCGATTAATTTACTTTCCAACCAGTTTATAGAGCAGCAGGAAATAGAAACAAGAATGCTAAAAGCTGAAAATATGCTTGTAGGAAGTTTCATCACTTTAAGCATAGCTCATGAAATAAAAAATCCGCTTATGTCTATAAAAGGTTTTTCAGACCTTATAAAAGAAAGCAGTGATAATAATTCTGTATGT
>CAMWVK010000022.1 GCA_947177675.1 uncultured Mucispirillum sp. | reverse complement strand
CTTATAAAAGTATATATAATAAGAAAAACAAAATTTTATGAAATATTATATAAAAAAATATCAGAGAAATATACTGTTTCAGCAGAATATGCTGATAAAATAAATGAATACATAAACTTATTTCCTAAAAAATATAAAATGCAAACTGCTTTAAAAGAACTTGCTGGCATTACACTGATTTTTGTTTTTTTATTCGTTTTACTATTTGCTGCATTTATATTTATCCAAGATTATAAAGAGACAATAATATTATTGGCTGTATTTAGTGTTATAATTTTTATCATTATATATAAGTTTTTCATTATTAACCCATTAAAGCGTAAAAATGAAATATGGTATGAAATAAGCTTGTTTGAAAAAGATGTAACAGATACTTTTCAGCAGATAATACCAGACAGTGAAAAAAATAAGAAAGCAGTGAATTATCCTGTTGATAAAACATTGAAACAACCTTTTGTGCTTTATTTTACAGCAAGCATATTAACAGGTTTTGTCCTCATAATATGGGATTATCAAATGGTTATGGCTAAACAGAAATATTTATCAAAAGCATATTTGGTGGAAGATTATTTTGCAGGTTTAATATAGGATAAGATAGTGGATATACATAAAGTATGGATAAAAGATTTAGCACATTAATTATATTATATATATTTTAGAGGTCATATATATGGTAAATTTAGTCTATAATCAGTTGCAGGAAAATATTTTAGAAAGGCAGAAAGTAGATAAGCCGCTTATCAACTGGTTTCTGCTTACTTTTGTTTTAAGCTGGCTTACATTAGGCACAGCTTTAGTATATGTGTTTATAAAGCGTATATTAAGGGTAGATAAATATATCAGAAGAAAGTATGAATTTTTTGATATGGTTATCCACTTTATAGAGCTTGAATCAAATGAAAGAGGGCTTGATAATTATGAAAAATATATGGCAGATTTAAAGAGCAGGCTTGCAGGGTTTCAAAATGAAATAAGACCATTAATGCCTTTTGTAATAAAAGCATTTATACCTATTATAATATTTACTTCATTTGTAGTGCTTTTTATAGCTTTTACTGATTTATCAAATATACCTGCTGCAACACTAACAGCAGTTCTTGTAATATGGGGTATAGATACTGCAGTGATTGTATTAATATATATATATAGAATGAATAAAATATGGGATGATATTCAGCAGTTTGAAAGTGAGATGTATGATACAATAAGTCAGGTTTTTATATCACTTAAACTTCTTGACCACCCAGTTATTTACTGTATAAACCCAAGAATTAAAAAAGATTTTACTATTTATACTATTTTAAGCTTTGTTACAGGTGGAATATGGTTTTTAGTATGGGATTATTATATTCATACTGCACCAGATGGTATGTATCAGACATTTCACAATGCAGAAGATATTATGGTAGAAATTGTAAAATCATGCTGTAAAAGGGATTAATATTTATATGGAAGTAGTTTACGGACTTGAAAATTTATTTATTAAAAACAGCTGTGCAGTATGTATTGGTAATTTTGACGGGCTGCATTTAGGGCATAGGCTTATAATATCAGTATTAAAAGAGGAGGCAGCTCAGCGTGGCTTAAAAAGTGTTATTATGACATTTGAACCACACCCCTTTAAATATTTTAATAAACCTTTAAAGCTAATTTCCACCCCTGCAAAAAGAATGGATAAATTTTTAGAACAGAAAACAGATTATCTTGTAATTGTAGAATTTAATAAAAGCCTTGCAAATTTAAGCCCTGAACAATTTGTAAAAGATATACTTGTGGCAAAACTTCATGCAGCACTTGTTATAGTAGGTACAGATTACAGGTTTGGAAGCGGTAAGGCTGGCAATACGGCACTTTTAGCACAGCTTGGAGCAAAATATGGTTTTCAATGTATGTTTGCTCATAAGTTAAAGGATAAAAATGGCATAGACATATCAAGCTCACGAATCCGTTCTTTATTAGAGCAGGGGCAGGTGGAAGAAGCAGGCAGATTTTTATCATGTCCTTACAGTTTAGAAGGGGAAGTTATCCATGGCGATAAAATGGGCAGAGCATTTGGATACCCTACTATAAATTTAAAAACTGTAAATGAAATGATACCTGCTTTTGGAGTGTATGCTGCAAAAGTTAAAATAAAAAATGAAATATATAATGCTATGACTTATATTGGTAAAAGACCAACTATTAATAATAGGCTTGAACTAAGGGTAGAAGCAAATATTTTTGACTTTAATGAAGAAATATATGGAGAATATGCAGAAATAATATTGTATAAATATATACGAAGTGATATAAAGTTTAATTCACTTGATGAATTAATTGTTCAAATGAGTAAAGATAAGGAAGAAATACAAGTATATTTTAAAGATATAGACAATTTGCAAAAAAATTAGGAAATTAGATGAAGCAAAAAAAAATAAGTTATGTAAGTTTAGGCTGTGCAAAAAATCAGGTTGATTTTGAATATTTAATAGGAGAACTTTCGCAGGATGGCTTTATTGCAGAAACTGACCCTGCAAAATGTGATGCTGTTATTATTAATACATGTGGATTTATTGAAATGGCAGTTAAAGAAGCTGTTGATAATATATTACAGATGGAAAATCTTATATCTAAAAAAGCAAAATTAATAGTTACTGGCTGTATGGTAGAAAGATATAAAGATGATATATTAAAAGAAATGCCTGAAATAGATTTTATTACAGGTGTAGGCAAATTAAGTGAAGCAGCAGACTATTTACGAAAAGAATTTAGTATAGAAAAACATAAGGGAGAAAATTTAAGAGTAATAACTAATGCCCCATATTATGCTTATGTAAAAATCAGTGAAGGCTGTAATAACACATGTGCATTCTGTGTTATACCAAATATTCGCGGCAGACTTAAAAGCAGGACTATGGAAGATATTGAGCAGGAAATAGAAATTTTGGCAGCAAAAGGTGTAAAAGAGATTATTATTATAAGTCAGGATACTACCCAGTATGGTATGGATATATATGGTGAAGAAAAGCTTATACCTCTTATGAAAAAAATAACAGTTAAGTTTAGTAATCTGCTTTTTAGAATGCTTTATTTAAACCCTGAAGGTGTAACAGAAGAAGTTATTAAGTTTGCAGCAGAAACAAAAAATGTTGTTAAATATTTTGAAGTTCCTGTTCAGCATGCAAGTGATAAAATACTTACAAAAATGAGGCGTGCTTCTACAAGGCAGGTTATAGATACAGTGTTTGATACAATAAGAAAACTGTGCCCAGAAGCATTTATCCGCACAACATTTATAGTTGGCTTTCCGGGAGAAACTGAAGAAGATTTTAATGAACTTTACAAATTTATAGAGGATAAAAAGCCAGATTATGCTGGTTTTTTCCCATATTATAAGGAAGAAGGCTCTATTGCATATAACTATAATGATGATATTGATGAGAAAACAAAAAAAGAAAGAATAAAAAAACTGCAGAGTTTGCAGAAGAAAGTAACAAATGCCAGATTAAGAGAATATAAAAAGAAAGAGTTTATATGCTTTATTGATAAAGCAAATGATGATTTTGAATTTATTTTAGAGGGCAGAGCATTATTTCAGGCACCAGATACTGACGGTAAACTTTATGTAACAGACGGCATTGCAGATAATGGCAGCGGACCATACACATGTGTTATTAATAAAATAGCATACCCAGATATATATGTTACTTTCGTGGAGAATAATAATGGCTAGAGTTTTATATATAATAATTATAATTTTTGCTTTATACGGCTGTGCAAAGGAAGTAGAGCTTGATAAGCCGGCGGCATATTATGAAGAAATGGGCGATACGCTGGCATCAGAAGGTAAATATACAAAAGCTGCAGAAAGATATGAACAGGCTCTTGTGCGTGCAGAATCACCAGAATATGCAGCCACTATTCAGCTTGCTCTTGCAGACAGTTACTTTTTAGCAGGTAAATATATAGATGCAATCCCTGTATATGAGGTATATTTAGAAGTATATCAAGGCTGGGAAAGTGCAAAACTTGCCACTGTCCGTGTTGGGCTTGCATACTTTAACTTAGTCCGCTATGCATCTCAAGATCAGACAAATACAGAGCGTGCATTATTTTATTTAGAAGAAGTAAAGAGAAAATATCCTGATTTAGTGGAAGAATATGATGTAGATTTAAGAATACAGCTTTTAAGGGAGCGTCTTGCTAAAAAAGAAATGCAGATAGCTTTTTACTATGCTAGAATATTAAAACCAGAGCCTGAATTTTTAAGATATAAATATGTGGTAACTCATTACAGTGATACAATATATTATGGTGAAGCAGTATATAAAGTGGTAAAGCTGCTTTTAAAGAAAGATGAAGTAGATGAGGCAGAATATTATCTTTTAAAATTAATAAGTGATGATAAAGAAAATAAATTTGTGGCAAAAACAAGAGAATTAATAGATAAATACAAAGAGAAAAAAGAAAAAGAACGGTTAAAAGCTTTAAAAGAAAGCGGTAATACTGAAAATGCTGATAAGCAGCCTGTAAAAGATAATCTGCAGGAAAATCAAGAACAGCCAGCACAGGTAGAAGATAATAATGAACAGGCTGTTCAGGAAGAACCTGCACCAGAAGAAATAAATCAATAATTTAAGATAATGTAAAGGTGAAAATATGCTAGATTTAAAATTTATCATCAGTAATTTAGAAGAAGTAAAAGAGAAAACAAATGCAAGAAACTATTCGTTTGATTTTTCAAGTCTAATAGAAAAAGATGTTTTAAGAAAATCAGTGATTAATGAAGTTGAAAAACTAAAAGCAGATAGAAATACTGTATCAAAACAGGTAGGCATATTAAAAAGAGAAGGTAAAGATACTACAGAGCTGCAGGAGCAGGTAAAAAGGAATGCAGGTAAAATGCAGGAGCTTGACAGTAAACTGTCAGAAATAGATGAAGAAATTCGCAGTATGCTTTTAAATATTCCTAATCTTATAGATGATACAACACCAATAGGCAAAGATGAAACAGAAAATGTAATGGTAAGAAAATGGGGCGAGCCAAGAAAATTTGACTTTGAACCTAAAAACCACTGGGATATAGGTGCAGATTTAGGGATAATTGATTTTGAAAGAGGTGTAAAAATCGCAGAATCCCGCTTTAATGTTTTAGCAGGTATTGGAGCAAGGCTTGATAGAGCTATTTCATCATTAATGCTTGATATGCATAGAGAAAAAGGCTATATAGAAATGAGTGTTCCTTATCTTGTTAATGCAAAATCTATGACAGGCACAGGTCAGCTCCCAAAATTTGCAGAAGAAGCCTATGTATGCGAAAGGGATAACTTATATCTTATTTCTACAGCAGAAATACCTGTTACAAATTTATATTCAGATGAAATATTGGATTTAAAACAGCTTCCAGTAAAAAATACATCTCTTACAGCATGTTTTAGAAGAGAGGCAGGAAGTTACGGCAAAGATACAAAAGGGCTTATCAGAAACCACCAGTTTAACAAAGTAGAGCTTGTAAAAATATGTACCCAAGATAAATCAGTAGAAGAACATGAAAGCTTAACTCATGATGCAGAAATGGTGTTGCAGGCACTAAATCTTCCTTACAGGGTTATGGCATTAAGTTCTGGTGATTTAGGCTTTTCAAGTGCTAAAACTTATGATTTAGAAGTATGGCTTCCAGGGCAGAACTGTTACAGAGAAATATCATCATGCTCTAACTTTAAAGATTTTCAGGCAAGGCGTGCAAATATTCGTTACAGAGATGCAGACGGCAAAGTAAAATTTGCTCATACACTAAATGGTTCAGGTCTTGCAGTAGGCAGGACTCTTGTAGCAGTTCTTGAAAACTACCAGAATGCAGACGGTTCTGTTATAATTCCAGAAGCACTCCGTCCATATTTAGGCGGTCTTGATATGATTAAAAAAGGATAGTATTAGTGCCTGTTTTATATGTTGCAGGGGTATCTATTAGTGAAAATGTAAAAGATATTCCTGAAAAAACATTAAAAATAATAAGTGAATGCAGTGTAGCAGTTGGTGAAGAAAGAAAAGTATCTTTAAAGCTTTTAAATGCTGCATCAAGCAGTGCAGAGCTTTATTTAATAAATGAGCATACAGAGGACAAAGAAAGGTATGAAGTATTAAAGGCTGTGGAGCAGGCAGAATATTCTGTATTTTTTTCAGATGCGGGAACACCCTGTATTTCTGACCCAGATTATAGATTTATAAGTATGTGCAGAGATAAGGGGATTATAATAAAAAGTCTGCCAGGTCCAAGTTCCATAACTTCTGCCATAAGCATATCAGGAATTAATGCTAAAACATTCTTTTTTGCAGGATTTCCACCAAAAGAAAGAGAAAAACGGAGAAAGTTTTTTGAAAATATAGAAAAAAGCAGTATTACTCATGTTTTTATGGAACGACCTTATGCACTTTCTGCCACATTGAAAGATATGTTATTTTTTAAAAGAAAAGTAAGTGTATCATTAAATTTAGGATGTGTTGATGAGGCTACATATTATGATTATCCTAATAAGCTTTTAGAAAAACTTGACGGAGTAAAAGCACCATTTGTTGTCGTAGTTAGTGGGAAAAAATAATATAGATATTGTGTATTATATATCAGCCTTTTACAATTTTCCCCTTGTCAAAATATTTTAAATATATTATTTATGGTTTGATAATGAAAGTTATCATTTTTGTTTTTATTTGTGGCGCAATTTTTTAAAAAACTAATTTATTTTATTTTGTCTTTATCCGCCACGCCATTTTTTTTATATGAGGTTTTTTATTATGGCGAAACGAGCTTATATTAAGCATATTACATCCTACTACCCAAATAACTTTGAGTTTAATAATCCAGAGAACCGTATTACAAGTAAAATAGGTGTATTAAAGCGTCCTATTGCACTTCCCAATGAATGTGCATCAGATTTAGCTGTAGAAGCAGCAAAAATTATGTTTGAAAAATACAATGTGAATAAGGAAGAAATTGATGCACTTGTATTATGCACAGAAACACCAGACCATATTATGCCTGCAACATCATGTATTATTCATGGCAGACTTGGTTTGAAAACAAACTGTATGTGCCTTGATTATAATCATGGCTGTTCAGGTTATATTTATGGGCTTTCTATATCTAAAGCATTAATAGAATCAGGGCAGGCAAATAATGTTTTGCTGCTTACTGCAGATACATTAAGCAAACTTATTCATCCAAAAGATATGAGAACTAAACCACTTTTTGGTGATGCTGCTGCTGCTACGCTGGTTTCTTCTACATATTCAAGAACAGAATATCTTCGTGGTTTCCAGTTTGGAACAAACGGAGTAGATTTTATGAAAATCATTGTAAACTATGGTATGATGCGAATGAAATATGCATCAAAAGAAGAAGCATTTAGAGAAATAGAAGACCAGTATGGTAATGTCCGAACAGATGCTACTGTATATATGGATGGTAAGGGGGTTGTGCAGTTTACTCAGACAGTAGTGCCGCCAATGCTTAAATCTATTTTAGAAAAAAATATGCTTTGTCTTGATGATATAGATAACTTTATTTTTCATCAGGCAAATAAATTTATGCTGCAGACTATCCAAAAAGCATGTAAAATACCGGATGATGGCAGATATTTTAACGACTGCGAAAATACAGGCAACACTGCATCTGCTACTATCCCTATAGCTATTAATAAAATGCAGTCATTAAATATTCCCCTTGGAAGAAGGGCATTATTAATGGGCTTTGGTGTTGGTTTAAGCTGGGGCGGCTGTATTGCAGATTTAACACTTCTAAACCCTGAAGAAGAAATTTAATTTTTTTTTAAAAAGTTATTGACAACTTAAATAAAATATGGTTTACTCGTCAAACATTGAGAGGGTAACCTTTCAGATATTCCCCGATAGCTCAGTCGGTAGAGCAAGTGACTGTTAATCACTGGGTCGGCGGTTCGAGCCCGTCTCGGGGAGCTCATATTTAAGTCTTGATTGTATCAAGACTTTTTTTTGTTTTATAATCTATCTATAATTTTCCTTATACTTAATTATAAAGTTTGAATACACTACATCGGGTTATAAACTCGCATAGTAATATACTCCAACCCGATACAATAACTTCTACCAATATTAGCATAAATAATAGTATTGGTAGAGTTTTTAAATCACAGATAAAAATCCCTGTTTATAAATAATTACTTGATAGTATAACAAGCTATGAATAAACAATTATTCTAAATCAGCTTCTATACTATTATGATAAATCAGAATATAAAAAAGGACTTTCTATATATGATTTAAAACATTTGTGTTTATGAGATAAATCATTTCAAACATTAAGAAAGAAATTAAAAATATTGGAAGCAAAAGGCTATATAGAAAGCAGTAATCATACATTATATGGTAAAATATTATATCATCCAAAAGAATACGCTTTATATAAAAGATAATACACTAGCAAGCCTTGTAGAGAGTGGAGACCTTTTTTATGATGATTATTTTACAACATAAATATTGACATTGTATACATTTTATATATAATCTTAATATCATTAAAAAAGAAGGATTTTATATGAAAAATATTTTATTGGCTGTGATTGTGCTAATGTTTAGCACAACTTGTGTTTTTGCTTTTGAGGCTGAACCCGAAATGAGACTCACGGATAATGAATTACTCAATGTTCCAACTGCATTGATGGATACCAATTTGAAGTATTCTAACGATGAAAACAATACAGGTTTGAAAGCAATTAACATTTTTACTAAAAATAACGCAAGTTTATTGGAAAAAATGCAAAAAAATGTTAAAGAATATGACCAGGAAGGCGGGTTTGGTGCAATGGATGAACCAATACAATTATCCAATACAAGAGATATTGAGTATGAATATTTACTTACAGCGGGTTCTCAACCAAATACAACTAATATGCTTATATATAAAGTAGATGATAATTATTGTCAAGGGACACACCCATATCCAAAAACTGATCCAATAGACGGATTACTGATGTATACTACATGGATATATGAAGAAACATTAAAAGTAAATGATATACCATTTAATTATATTGCACACCCTAGTGTTGGTAATACAACAATACAACCTAGTATGTGGACAGAAGTTGCTGTTGATGAAGTAATACCAGATATAATGAAATTTTTTAAATTTACAAATGTTAAGCCATATGCTATGGACAATAATCACCTTTATAGAAATAATGGTTTATATCCTGATAATATGGTTATGTCAGAGTGGGCATCAGAAACTGAATACAAAGTTGAGAACATAGGATGCCATTTAGTCTTAAATACTCAAGGTGGGGAATTTATTACTGGGAACCCTTTTGTATGGTTAATTATGATGGATGTAAAAGATAATGGGGATGATATGTTTTTTGGTTCAAATGTAAAACAAAATGTTTTCAATTCAGATAGCTATTCTAAGCCAGTATGGACTCTATTTTTTGACCAAAAAGAAATAACCCACTATATTCATAAAATTAGAAAAATCAATAATAGTGATGTATTTAAAAATCTTGTAGAAAACTGGCTTTATTTTACAGTTCAAGATAACGGATTAACATCAATAGATGTATTTAACCCTGTTGGTCCTGATAACTAGAAAAAAACGGGAAGTGTTAGAAAACACTTCCCGTTTATAATTTAAAATACTGAGCCATAAAAATTACTTATGTATGGTGCTAGTGAGCGATATTTTGGATCAGGACTACCACCAAAAAAACTTGATTTATGAATGTTTGTGTCTATAATCATATTATAGTCTTTATTCATCTCTACACCAATTGGTTTGTGAAGTCTAATTTTTACTAAACCTTGCTTGTTTAATTCTGCATCTTCTATATATTCTTGTTCTGAATTAGCAAGTGTCCAGTAATTATATATACTATTATTACTTATAGGGGTATATTCATAATTACCAGCAAATTGTTTAAGCTCACCTTCTTTATATTCTTTTTTCCATATTGACGAATAATTTGTTCCTATACCATCATCTATAGTAAATACCCTATTTAAGTAGTTAATATTCTCATAATTACCTTCTGACACATCTTGATAGTTTACTTCAAGCAAAGCATTAATATGTTTTAATACATCACCATATTCCCACCCTTTATATTTAGCATCCATATCGTAGTCAGTATAGTCACCATTAGCGATTATATTTTCAATAAACAACTGAGCTTTTTTAGGACTTTGTTCATATAATCTCTGATAACGGACAGCTGTAACTGGTTTATCAAATAAATATTCTTTTATTTCTTCTGGCACTTCTCTGTTATCAAAAATACTTTTAGGTATTGCACTATTTTTTACAATTTCTTTTACACGGTTATTAATATTTTCAGTTATTTCCTTTTGGGCTGCTTCAATACGATTTTCTAATATATTATGATTTTCCTGCATTGCTTTTGCTATATTTTCAGGTCTAACAAGCTCTTTAAAAGCCTCTTGCAAATTATAAGTTTCATCTATAATATTTTGAGAATAATTAGTGGCATGAGAATTTTCAGAAATAGAAAGACCGTCTTTTACCAAATATATTGTTTTACCTGATACTGATATAGAAGAAGTATCTGATGATGGTATAGCATTTGCACTATTATACTCATTATCAAATACAGAAGAGAATGGAGTTGTTATTGACTTATTGTAAATTGTTCCCATGTATGAATATAGTTGCTGGATAGGTAAAGCTTTCATAAACCCTCCTTTGTGATAAAAATTATTTACTAATTTTGTAGCAAAAAATATACCAAGTTTAAACTATATTGTGTTTAATTCAATTTTCTATTTCCTCTTTTAAAATATTGAGAATTTTATCTATGATATTTTGGATATTTAGAAATTTAGGCAGTGTAAACATCTTTTTTTCCTGCCGTTTTTCATAATCTTTAAAATAAAAACACCCATTATCAGAATACCAAAAAATATCATTATCATTTTCGCCATCAAAAAAGTCACTGGAGACTTTTTTATCTTATTCAATGATATTTTATTATAAATCGCTCTTATAGTTGCTTCATTATGTAAAATTTTTATTATATCTGCCTGCTCTGCATTTTCTGCAACGATAGTTGCCTGTTTTGCCTTTGTTTCTGACAACCTAATAAACTTTTTCATTATAAAATCTGCTTTTGAGCCATTGCCATATTTTTTCTCATGATATGGCAGAGCTTCTATTATTAACTTTATTAATATGCTGTTATCTATATTTCTTCTATGGAATTGTAATCTGTGTATATAATCACTGGGTCGGCGGTTCAAGCCCGTCTTGGGGAGTTTCTTTTAAGCCTTGCATTAGCAAGGTTTTTTTATGCCTGTATTTTAGATATTTTTCCATTACTTATAATAATTTTTTAATATTATTTTTTCAAAATAAACCAGCTCTTTTAGAAGTATTATATAAATTATATATTTTTTAAAATACTTCTTTACAATAAAATTTCTTTTTTGTAGTGTATGTAGGC
>CAMWVK010000021.1 GCA_947177675.1 uncultured Mucispirillum sp. | reverse complement strand
ATTTATCTCTGTTAAGCAAAAATGATAATATAAATACTTTACTAGACATTATATAAAAAATATTATAAAAATCTCTTTACAAAATATGCACTGATTTACATATTATAATTATAATATGTAAGGAGGGTATATTATGAAACAGATATTTATGTTTCTAGTATTGTTTTTGTGTATAACTTCATATAGCTATGCAGTTTCACTTGATAACTATGTTTATGAGAAAGATGACCTTGTAAGCAAATAGGTAATGGCAGTAGAGATTTTGTTATCGCAGCTAAACCAGAACAGGCATATCAATGTGAAAATTCAGGTAAAAATAAACCGCTTAAAGAAGGTTTATTATTTGTAAGTTCTCGCCAATATGCAGATAAAATATATCTTGACGGCGAAGATAATATTGTTTCTTCATCATCTTATGTAAGTGTTTATTCTAAAAACGAAGATAAGTTAAATATCAAATCAGTAATTCCTTTTAATAAAAACTATAGACAAGCTGAAGAAATTTATTTCATAACATATCATAGTATTAATCCATCTGTATATAGTTCAATTGGTAGAAGTAGAGAAAATAGTTCTCTAGATTTTCAACTTATTACACAGGATATAGAAATGAATAATATTGGCTGCTACTATATTATGGCAGAAGACCAAAACTCAGATTATAGTATAGGGTATTATTGGCTTTATGTAACAAAAAGTTATATTAAAAAAGATACAGAACTTGAAGTTACAACTAAATATTTGGAAAGACCATCTAATTTATCACAAGGAACTGGTTCTAACTCAAACATTTATACAACAGTTAGAAAACATACTTATAGGGTGTTGCAAAATTAATAATGGAGAAACAACATGAAAAAAATATTTAGCATCATATTTATTCTATTTGCATATATGGCATATGCACAAGAAAATACAGAAGAATATGGATTTGGAGCATCAGAATCTGATTTTATAGTAAATACAAGACAAGCACCAGCAAATCCAGTATTTAACATAGCACACTACGATAAATTAAAATCTTCCGATTATGCTGCTGTTAAAATGGTAAATGAGCAGTTTTGTAAAAATATAACAATTATAAGGAATGATACACAAAGTCCTAATATGGACTTTAATAAAGATATGTATTTTAAAGCAGGACCATTATTTATTACAACAGACAGGATACTAGAAGATAGAGCATTTTATAAGTATAGCCAAGAAATGCTTGATTTACTAAATCTAAGTGTAGATAGTAGAGAAACATATTTAGAAGTTTCAGGTAGTTCAGAAACTGATATGAGAAGTGCTAACTATAACAACCACTACTATTATGATACCGCATTTAGTGCATATGAAGGAACAACATTAACAAATATATTAAAATATTATAATGTAAATACAGAAGTAGACATAATGAAAAGGCAGTATGCAATACCTTCTCACAATTCTTCTACTGGTTATAAGGAAATCAATTATGAATTAATAGCTTATTATACAAATTATCCTGATATTTCAGAAAATCATGATGTATCAAATTATAGTCAAACAGGCAAATTAACAAGTATTGGTAACTATGCAGAAGCTAATATACTTGGCTGTTATGCAGTTCAGTATTCACGGCAAACTGATTTAGAGCATAATATTAATTATGATAATGATTTTGATTTTTACTGGCTTGTATCGTATAGATTTAAAGGCAAAGACTATAGTGTTCGCCTAAAAAATAGAACAAATATGCCACAGAAAAAAGATATTATGTATTCAAAGGGTAATGTAATAGACATAAATTATGACTGGAAAAACATAATCAATACCAATTAATAAGTATAAAATTATGCGGGCATTTTAAGCCCGCAATTTTTATACTTAACCTTGTTAAAACAAACAGCCTGCAAAATATCTTGAAAAGAGAACTAATAAGCAGTTCTATTGCAAAGCAAATAAAATGACACAGTGTATTTCTCTAATAAAATAAACAATATTTATATATATTTTCTTGAAAAGACATTTTATATTCATATATTAAACAGCTATAAAAAATGGAGAATATTATAATAATTATCCTTGAAAAAATGATATGAAACCTGTATATATATGAAAAAATAAAAGGATATTAAAATTTTATACGGCAGTTTAGAGGGAATTTCCCAAAAAGTAATAAAACAAATAGAAAAGCTTGGAAATAAAAAAAGTCAAGGAACAGATATTATTTCTATTGACCTTTTAAAGCAGTTATGCACTTATTCATATGAAACAGGCAGGCAGTTAGGGCTTTTAATAAACAGGACTGGCGGCATTGAATATGTGCTTGTAGGAAGTTATGACAGCATAATGATTCCTGTTCTTTCTAGATTTAAACTTGCTCCCGGAAAATTAAGAGGGTTAAGATTAATCCATACTCACCCAAAAGGGGATAAATTAGACCATGATGATATGGCAGATTTGGCACTTTTGAGATTAGACAGTGTAACAGCCTGTGCTATGGATAATAAAGGATATCCTGTTCTTTTAGATACTGCATATATTTCACCGCCTGAAGCAAATGCAGAGCAGACTGAATTTGAATATTTAGAAGACACTGACCCATATAACCAGAAAACAGATTATCCGCAGTTTATAGAAGCATTAGATGATGAAATACAACGAAAAACTGACCAAATGCACATATCTAAAGAGGGTGAGTATGCTGTATTAACAGGAGTATTTAAAAGTAAAGATGAGTGTGATATAAATTTAGATGAGCTTTCAGAGCTTGCAAGAAGTGCAGGTGTTCATATAATAGCACGCATGCCGCAGGTAAAAAAAGAAATCCATCCAAAATATGTGGTAGGTCCCGGCAAGTTGAGAGAAGCAGTCATTAAAGCACTGCTTACAGGTGCAGAATACATAATTTTTGATAACAGTTTATCTCCATCTCAGTCAAGAGCAGTTTCAGAGTTTACTGAATTAAAAATATTAGACAGAACTCAGCTTATACTTGATATTTTTGCAAGGCGTGCAAAAAGCAATGAGGGCAAAATACGGGTTGAGCTTGCACAGCTTAAATATATTTTGCCGCGGCTTGGAGCAAAAGATGATTCTTTATCAAGGTTGACAGGTGGTATTGGCGGCAGAGGTCCGGGGGAAACAAAATTAGAAATAGATAAAAGACGCATAAGCGACAGGATTGCATTTTTAAATGACAAGCTTAAAAAGGCAGAGCAGGCACGGGATATACAAAGAGCAAGAAGGGAAAAAAACTCACTGCCTGTTATATCTATTATAGGTTATACTAATGCAGGAAAGTCCACATTACTAAACAGCTTAACAAAATCAGATGTTTATGCAGATAATCTACTTTTTGCTACTCTTGATACATCAAGTAAGAGAATAAGGTTTCCAAAGGAAAGAGATGTAATAATAACAGATACAGTTGGATTTATAAGAGATTTGCCTGCAAATTTAGCGGGTGCATTTAAATCAACATTAGAAGAACTGCATAATGCAGATATGTTTTTGCATGTAATAGATATTAGCGACAGGCATTTTAAAAAACATATAAAATCAGTGGAAAAAGTGCTGGAAGAAATGAACCTGCTGGAAAAAGAAAGAATAATTGTATTTAACAAAATAGATAAATTAAGTGTTGAAGAGTTAGATGAAGTAAAAAAAGAATACAGTGATGCAGTATTTGTAAGTGCATTTAAACGAGCATCATTTAATGATATGCTTAATAAAATAGGTTATTATTTTTTTAAGGAAGGCATTGAGTGTTTTAATGATTAAGGCAGAAAATATATTGCAAAAGAGATTAGAATATTTTAAAAATAAAGAATATGAAAAAATATACGATATATACAGCACAGGTAGTGAATTTCGCAGGTATTTTGAAACAAGTGATAAATACGGGGAACATTTTAATAATCTGATAGAAGCTCTTATGCCTGAATCTGTTGAAATTTATAAAATTTTATATAATAATGAAAGTGCAGAAATACTGTTTTTAGAAAAAATTAGAGATTTAAAAGAAGATAAACTTATTCACTGCTATTCAAAATCATATTTTGTATTAGAAGATGGCAGATGGAAAATATTAAAAGAAATAAGAGAAAGCATCTTGAATAAAGGAGTTTAAAAGGGGTATTTGATGATTAAAGGGGTTATATCATTATTATTTGCATGTTTTATGCTGTTTGGTATTTACGCACAGGCACAAAACAGTGGGCAGGAACAAAAAGTATCTACACAAAACAGTAAAAGTAAAGAATTTTTAGGTGTATTTTTTATAGAAACATATCCTGTAACAGGCTGCGAGATTATTAAAATAAGACCATCTGTTATTCGTTCTACAACAGAGTTTCGTGCACCAGAAAGGGAAGAATTTAATAATAATAGAAATTTCAGTAAAGTAATGCATAAATATCAAGGGGATTTAATAGATGAAGCTCAGGGCATAGCAGAAAAAGAAGGCTATAATGCTATCATAGGCAGTAAATTTTTAGTCAATACTCACTATCAGGGAGCATCAAATCTTGGAGCAGTTGATGGTAATATCGGCTATGGAGTAGGCTCTATTACATATATTGGCCACCCAGTTTATATTGTTTGTGAAGATTTAGCAGGCTCAGCAGAATAAAAAAACTATTGCAGTAATTTTATAGAGCAGTAATTAATTAGTTTATAAATAATAAGTGAGGAATAATATGCCAATATATGAATATCACTGTGCATCATGCGGTAAAGATTTTGAAAAAATGCAGAGCATTAATAATGAAGAAAGAGCAGTAGAATGTGTTTACTGTGGCAAGCAGGCAGAAAGAAAAGTTTCTGTTACATCTTATCATCTAACAGGCAGCGGTTTTTATAATACAGATAAAAATGCTGCTCCATCATGCTGTTCACAGGGCACTTGCTGTTCTGGCGGAGCATGTAATATGGAAAAATAACATTGCTATTTTATAAAATATCTATTATTTTATAATGTATCCAAGGAGATATTATGAAAAAATATATAGAAGATATGTTTGATGAGGCGATAAAAGCCCATAAAGAATTTGCATTAGATCATGCAGGCATTATAGAAGAAATAGCAAAAACAATAGTAGAATGTTTTGAAAATGGCAATAAACTGCTTATTTTTGGCAATGGCGGCTCAGCAGCGGATGCACAGCATATTGCAGCAGAGTTTGCAAGCCGTTTTGTAATGGAAAGACCGCCACTTGCAGCTGTAGCACTTACTACTGATACATCTTTATTAACAGCAGTAGGTAATGACTATTCCTTTAATGAAGTATTTGAAAAACAGGTTGCTGCACTTGCAAATCCAGGTGATGTGGTATGGGGTATATCAACAAGCGGTAACTCTGAAAATGTAATCAGGGGTTTAAAAAGAGCTATTAAATGCGAAGCAAAAACAATAGGATTTGCAGGCAGAGACGGAGGAAAAATGCCGGGTCTCTGTGATAACATACTTATAGTAGACCACCAGTCAACAGCAAGAATACAGGAAATACATATTATGAGTGCCCATATTATATGCGGTCTTGTAGATGAAATAATGTTTGGCAGGTTTGCAGGTTAGCAATGTCTAACTATTTTGAATATCATAATGCGTGGGGAGCATCAGCTTCTTTTTATGGCTGCCATAAGAAGAAAAAAGGTGTTCCCTTAATTATTTTTCTGCCCGAAAATAAGTCTATTATGGAAAGTGTGAAAAATGAATTGGAGCTTTTTTCTGATTTAAAAGTATTAGACTATCCATCTTATACACAAAACCCTTTTGAAGAAGCAAGGCCGCTTACTTCCGTTATGGCATCAAGAAGCAGAACTCTTTATAATATCCTTAATGAAAAAGACTATATTCTGCTTTTATCGCCATATTCTATGCTTAAAAAGATACCTTTCAAAAATGAATTTTTAGAAAGCATTATTACACTTGAAAAAGATAAAGAATACCCAATGCACAAGCTTGAAAGTGAGCTTGATAAACTTGGCTATATCCATGTAGAATTTGTAACAGATGCAGGGGAATATACTTTTCGTGGCGGTATTGCAGATATTTTCCCAGCAGGATATGATGACCCTGTCCGCATAGAATATTTTGATGAAGAAATAGAAAGCATTTTTACATATAATAAAGATAGTCAGGCAAGGAAAAAAGAGATAACAAATATAAAAATTCTGCCTATTTCAGATTTACTTATTCATGCAGAAGAATTTATAAACCAGCTTCAAAATAATGAACTGAAAGAAAAGGCAGAAAATTTTGGTAAGTTTGCAGGTTTCCACTGGCTTGCTCCATATATAAATAAAGAACAGTCAGATATTTTTGAATATTTAGGAAACTATGATACTGCATGTTTTATGAATAATATGCAGGACAGCATATATAGTTATTATGATATAATAGAGTCATCTGCTCAAAATGATATTCAAAAAGAATGTTTTTTATCAGCAAAAGAGGCAGTAGAAAAATTAAGCAGAAATAATGTATATATAATTTCAGAAATTACAGACAGTGTTGCAAGCACCCCTTTGACTTTTGCAAGCTCAAAGACACGATTTTCATTTGAGAAAAAAAACTTATACCAGTCTATGACAAATGCTGCAGAAACTTTGCTTGCACTTTTAAAAGAAAATATGAAAATAGTATTTTCTGTAGAAAGTGAAAAGTTTACAGGCATATTTAAAGATTTTCTTAGAGATTATGATATTTTTCCAAAGGAAATAAAAAAACTTTCAGAAATAGAAAGTCCGTCCATATCCTTATACAGAAAACACATATCAGGCGGTTTTATTGATAAAGAAAGTACTTATGCAGTTATTTCTGATATGGATATATTCGGCTTTACAAAAAGGAAGCCAAAACCTAAAAAGAAAGATGCATTTAACACAAAACTTTCAGATTTAGAAGAAGGGGATTATGTAGTCCATGTAAATCATGGTATAGGTATATATCAGGGTATAAAACACATGGTTATTGCAGGCAGCGAAGGTGATTTTTTATCTATTATGTATGAAGGAGATGACCTGCTTTATGTTCCGCTCCACTCAATAGGTCAGCTGCAGAAATATATAGGCATGCAGAACCAGCAGCCAAAGCTGAACAGCTTAAAAAGTTCTGCATGGCAGAAATTAAAAAAACATGCAAAAGAAAGTGCAAAGCATATTGCAGAAGATTTGTTAAGGCTTTATGCAGAAAGAAAAGCAAGAAAAGGGTTTGCTTTTAATGATGATGGCTCATTAATAGAAATATTTGAAAGAAGTTTTGAATATACAGAAACAGAAGACCAGCTTTCTGCTATATATGATGTTTATAATGATATGGAAAGCGAAACACCAATGGAAAGACTTGTATGCGGTGATGTTGGCTTTGGAAAAACGGAAGTTGCTATGCGGGCAGTATGCAAGGCTGTTGCATGCAGTAAACAGGTTGCGGTTCTTGTGCCTACAACTATACTTGCAAGGCAGCATTATGAAACATTTATAGAAAGATTTAAGGGACTGCCTGTCCATATTGAGTTTATATCTCGTTTTAGAACAGATAAAGAAACAAAAGAAATTTTTAATAAAATATCAGAAGGCTCTATTGATATACTAATAGGCACTCATAAAATATTATCAAAAGATTTATCATTTAAAGATTTAGGGCTTTTAATAATAGATGAAGAACAGCGGTTTGGAGTAAGCCATAAGGAAAAAATTGCATCAATCAAAAGAAATGTGGATACATTAACATTAAGTGCTACTCCAATTCCAAGAACATTACAGCTTTCTTTATCAGGCATAAGGGATATGAGTATTATAGAAACTCCGCCAGAAAACAGGCTGCCTGTGATAGTGAAAGTTATTAGAGGGTTATCAGAAAGAATAAAAGCCATAAAAACAGAGCTTGAAAGGGGTGGTCAGGTGTTTTTTCTGCATAACAGAGTGCAGGATATACAGGAAGCAGCTCTTGAAATAAAACGGGAACTTCCACTTGCAAAGGTTGATTATGCTCATGGGCAGATGGATGCGAAAACTATGGAGCAGATACTTTCTTCATTTTATAATGGTGAAATAGATGTGCTTGTTGCAACAACTATTATAGAAAACGGTATTAATATTCCAAATGTAAATACTATTATAATAAATAATGCAGCTCATTTTGGGCTTTCTCAGCTTTATCAGTTAAAGGGCAGAGTAGGCAGAAGTGACAGGCGTGGATACTGTTATTTAGCAGTAGATGATTTTGCAAGACTAAACAGTATTGCACAAAAAAGACTTTCTATTATTCAGCAGCTTTCAGATTTAGGAAGTGGGTTTAAAATAGCTATGTATGATTTACAGTTAAGAGGTGCTGGTAATATTTTAGGTGCAGAGCAGTCAGGGTTTGTGGTTAGAGTAGGTTATGAATTATATGTTGCAATGATAGAAGAAGCTGTGCAGGAAATGAAAGGGGAGTTTACAAATATTACAGATACAGAGATAAACTCTAATATTGCATATTTTATACCAGCAGATTATATAGAAAATCCGCGAATAAGATTTGATTTTTATAGACGGTTTGCTGATATTTATGATATGAATAGTATAAGCGAGCTTTTAAAAGAAATAGAAGCAGGTTATGGAGAGCTGCCAGAAGAAGTTTTAAATCTTTCATTAATTATGCTTATTAAAAATTTTGCAAGTATGCTGGGAGCAGAAAAACTAATGCTTTCTAAATCTGGTGCTTCAAAAATTACTTTTGCAAAGGAAACAAAATTGAATCCTGCATTAATTGTAAAGTGCAGTCAGGATAGAAAAATACTGTATAGATTTATTTCAGAGTATGAGCTTTCGCTGGCAGTAGATGGGAGTGAGCCATTGAAAGTAACAGCAGATTTTTTTCAGGATTTATATACACTTTCAAGGGTGGATTAGATAAAAGGAGAGTAGATGAAAAAGATAAGTATTTTAGTAATAATGCTGCTTATTTTTACAGCAGGCTGCCGCCTTTTTGAAAAAGAAAAAAAGGCAGATACAACTAATATTCAAAATGATAACAGAACTGCTTATGTAGTTATTAATGGTAAAACATTATATACTGATGATTTCTTTAAATTTGCAGGTGTTGCTTTAAAAGAAATGAATGAAAGCGATTTAAAAAACGAGGAAGTAAAAAAATATCTTGTAAAAAATTTTGTAGAGCATAATTTACTTCTTCAGGAAGCGCGTCGCCGCAATATCAAAGTAGATGAAAAGAAAATAAATGCAGTTACAGAAAGTTTTTTGTCAGAAGCTGGCACTCAGGATTTAAAAGTATATTCTGGTTCTTTTGATACAGATGCAAATGCTTTATCAGAAATATTAAGAGAAAAATTTATGGTGGAAACACTTATTTCTGACATAATAAACAGCAATATAGATATAAAAGAAGATGAAATAAAACAGGAATATGTGGAGCTTTACAGTCAAAAAGAGCCGTCAATGAAAGCACATCTTTTTCAGATTTTTACAACTGATAAACAGGTGGCAGAAAAAGCAATGGCAGAGTTGAAAAGAGGTCTTGCCTTTAATGAAGTTGCTGCCCGTTATTCAGAAGGCCCTGAAAAAGAAGATGGTGGTGATTTAGGGTTCATTATAGATACAGATTATCCAGAAATTTTTGGAGAAGCATTTAAGCTGAAACCTGGTAAAATAAGTGATATAGTAAAAAGTGAATACGGCTACCATATCTTTTTAGTAAAAGAATACAGCAAGCCTAAAAAAATAAATTATGATGATGTAAAAACACAAATACATTTTTCCCTTTATAATAAAGAGCAGGATAAAAAAATAGAGGAATTGATTAATGAACTTTATAAAAATGCAGATATTGAATATCTTACTGATATTAACCTTAGTGATGCTTCCTTATCAGCTAAAAGCAGAAATAATAGGTAAGATAGAAGCTCATGTTGGTAATAAGATAATTACTTCTTATGATATTGAGGGTCTTGATCCTGTTACATATCAAAAGCTGCTATTGATACCAGATGAAGAAACAAGAAATATACAGCTTGAGCAGTTTAAGTCACAGGCACTGAATTTTTTAATAGAAGCAGCTGTTATGGAGACAGCTGCAGAAAGAGAAGGTATAAAAGTAACTGATGCAGAAGTGGACAGGGCTGTAAATGAAATTGCTGCAAATAATAAAGTAAGTTTAGCACAGTTTGAAAAAATGATAGCTAATGAAGGGCTTAGTTTAGCACAATACCGTTATCAGATTAAGGGGCAGATTATTCAGGCAAGAATCCGCAGCCAGATATTTATGCCGCAGGTAGTTATTACTGAGGAAGACATATACAATATGATTGATGAAAAAGACGATGAATATGGGCTTAAAGATAGATATAAGATACGATTAATTACTGTTCAGTCAAAATCTGAAATAAATAAAATTATAAAACGAGTAAAGCAGGGTGCAGATTTCAGTGATGAGGCAAGAAAAAATTCTCTTGATATAAATGCTGTAGATGGTGGAAGTATGGGCTGGGTAGATGTAACTTATGTGCCTATAGAAATGGAGAGAGCTTTGGAAAAAACACAAAAAGGCGGCTTGACTGAGCCATTTAAATATAATAATTTATGGGCAGTATGTTATGTTGATGAGTTTATGAGCAAATATACAGTAGATAATGAAACAGAAGATAAAATCAGAAATGCAATAGGGGAATCTCTTTTTGCAAAATCTGTTGATGAATGGCTTAAAAAGCATAAAGAAACAATTATTGTGTTAAAATCATCAGACAGGTTTAAGGTAAAATAATGAGACTTGATAAATTTTTAAAAACAGCACAGCTTATAAAGCGGAGAACAGTTGCAAACGAGGCAGCTGATGAAGGGTTTGTAAAAGTAAACGGCAGAGATTCAAAACCTGCTGTGCAGTTAAAAGCTGGTGATATTATAGAGATAGATATGTGGAACTATTATAAAAAAATAGAAGTGATAATAGTTCCTGAAAAAAATTCTATTCCTAAAAAGGATATTGATAAATATATAAAAGTGCTTGAATATAAAGCAAAAGATATAGAATTTTAAGGGTTATTGTATTTTGAATATTTTAGATACTGAATTTATTCAAAAAAATTGGACAAGCCAGTAAAACTTATATTTTTAAGAGAGTAAAACAGATGAGAAGTATTAACTGTAGTTAAGCTTCATACATATTGCTGTTTAAACTATTATAGATTAAAGAGATTTGTATATTTTAAGATTCTTCGCTTTCGCTCAGAATGACATAGGCTTTTAAGGGAGCACAGTGATGCAGGAACTTTCAGACGAATAGGAAAGAAATAGAAATATAAAAATAGGTGTATAAATTTTTAAGCCACAGTAGGTGTCGTCTTTAGCAAGCATTGCGGGCTCTGCCTGCAAATGCATGGTTTAAAAATTTTACGGATAAAATTTTTAATAGAGGTATAAGAATAGTGTTATAAATTTTTAAGCCACAGGAAGTGGCATCTTTAGTAAGCATTACGGACTCTGCCCGCAAATGCGTGGTTTAAAAATTTTACAGATAAAATTTTTAATAGAGGTATAAGAATAGTGTTATAAATTTTTAAGCCACAGGAAGTGGCATCTTTAGTAAGCATTACGGACTCTGCCCGCAAATGCGTGGTTTAAAAATTTTACAGATAAAATTTTTAATAGAGGTATAAGAATAGTGTTATAAATTTTTAAGCCACAGG
>CAMWVK010000020.1 GCA_947177675.1 uncultured Mucispirillum sp. | reverse complement strand
GATAAGTGAGAGATTTAGCATAAATATTGCTTGTGCTAGGTTGTGAATAATTATTGTGGAGCGTAAAGATATGAAAAAATTAATTTTAACTATTGTTTTGGTTATGATTTTATCAGTTCCAAGTTTTGCAGCTGTTAAAATCCGTGATTTAGCAGGTGTGCAGGGCATCAGGGACAACCAGCTTTTTGGTTACGGATTAGTTGTGGGTCTTAATGGTTCTGGTGATAAACAGCAGACAGAGTTTACTGTTCAATCACTTGTAAATATGCTTGACAGAATGGGTATCACTGTTCCGCAGGGCGATGTAAAAGTTAAAAATGTGGCAGCAGTTATGGTTACAGCAAAACTTCCAGCTTTTGCAAAAACAGGTAATAAGATAGATGTAACAGTATCGTCAGTAGGTGATGCTAAAAGTTTAGAAGGAGGCACACTTTTATTAACACCATTAACAGGTGCTAATGGTCAGGTTTATGCAGTTGCTCAGGGACCTTTATCAGTTGGTGGAATGAATGTAACTGCAGGTGGCTCATCTGTTACAAAAAACCATCCTACAGTAGGAGTGATACCAAACGGAGCGATAGTTGAAAAAGAGATACCTTTTTATTTAGAATCAAATTATTTTGATTTATCATTCAGCTCATTAGGAGTTGCAGATATAGTTCAGGCAAAATCAGCAATAAATAGTTTTATTGGCACACCAATTGCTACTATAACTTCACCTACTAGTATTAGAGTAGATATTCCCGGTGAATTTAAAAACAATTATTATGACTTTTTAAGCAGTCTTTTAAATATTGAAATTCAGCCTGAAACATTTGCAAGAGTAATAGTAGATGAGAGAACTGGAACAATAGTTATGGGTTCAGATGTAAGAATAAGCACTGTAGCGGTTGCACATGGCAACTTAACCATAACTATTACAAATCAGGTAGATGTGAGTCAGCCTGCTCCATTCAGCGATGGTGAAACAGTTGTAACAAACAATCCAGAAATAACTGTGGCAGAAGAACAGACTAACTTAATGATAGTGCCTGAAGGTGTTACAATATCAGATTTAGTGAAAGCATTAAATGCAATAGGTGTAACTCCAAGAGATTTAATATCTATATTACAGGCAATAAAAGCAGCAGGTGCACTGCATGCAGAACTGGAGTTAATGTAATGGTAGAATTAGGAAAAATTAATGCAGATGCAGAGCTTACAAAAGAACAGGCTCGTGAAAAAAGAGATAAAGAATTAAAACAGGCTTGTGCAGCATTTGAAGGTATGTTTATGGATATGATGATGAAAACTATGCGTAAAGCAACTATGGAATCATCATTAATTAAAAAAAGTAACGGCGAAAAAATATTTACAGAAATGCTTGACCAGCAGTATGTGGATATTTTAGCAAAAACACCAGATTCTGGTTTGGGTGAAACTTTATATAAACATTTAAAACAAACTATGCCCCAGTATAGAGATGAGGGAAAAATTTTCCACAAAGAATTAAATCCTTATACAGTGCAGCAGAAAAGGCAGGAATCATTTTCTCAGGAAAGTTTAGATTTAGTGCAGTAAATTCTATCACTTCACAATAAATTCACACACTTATAGGAAAGGGAGGCAAAAGCCTCTCTTTTCTATTTATCAAGATGGCACAGTTATTGCTATATTATTTATGAAAAAATTTGTTTATGGGTAGCTTAGGCAAAATTTACCTTATTTGCAGGAATTATCGGTAAAAGATATGTAAAAAACAGGCACAAAAAAATATTTAAAAATTTTTAAAAAAGTGCTAAAGTATTTTAAGCTGTATCCGATAGGGAAGAAGAGCATTGGAGGATATTATGAGAATTGATAACAATATGATGTCTGGAATGGACACACTTGAACAAACTTCCCGTAAAAGAAATATAGAAAAAGTTTCTGCAAATGACAAGCAAAATTCTACTGATGCAGTAGAACAAGATGCTGTATCTATTTCTGAAAAAGGTAAAGATGTTTCAGAAATGACTCGCACTTTAAAAGAGATGCCTGATGTTCGTGCTGATAAAATAGCTGATTTAAAAGAAAGAATAGCGAATGGCACATATAATGTATCTGGCAAAGATATCGCATCTAAAATTATTAATACTGCATTAGAGGATGTATTCTAATATTTTTTAGCAGGTAGATTTTTCCATAAGTTATCCTTAAAAGTATGGTGATAAGCCTTTTAAGGAGGACATATATGGAGCATAATTCTATTAAAAACTTATTGGAGATATTAAAATCACAGGTTAGTCATTACAGCCTTATCCGTGATACTCTGCAGGAAGAAAAAGCAGCTGTTACAAGCTGGAATAATGACAAAATAAAAGAGCTTAATAAAACAAAAGAGCAGCTTTCTAAAAAAGAAAAACTGTTAGAAGAAGCCCGCAAAACAATATCTCTGCGTATAAAAGAACAATATAATCTTGATGATGATACTGTGCTTGCAATCATTGAAGGGATAGATGATGAGTGCAAAGATGAGCTTACTCAGTTAAGAGATGAACTTTTAGTATTAGTATCAGAAATTTCTCAGCTTACTGTTTCCTTAAAAGTCATATACAATACGAATCTGAAAATAATAAGTGATGTAAAATCTAAAATGGGTTTTATGCCTGCTGCAAATAAATATGGTATGGATAAATCTACGGTATCTATGCCTTCAGCTTTACAGATAACTGGTTAAATGGAGGTATGATATGAGTAATTTATTTGGTATGATTTGGACTGGTGTTTCAGGTGTAAATGCTGCTCAGATTGGTATATCTGTTACTGGTAATAATATGGCAAATATGAAAACAGAAAACTATTCTAGACAGACTGTTGAGCTTGTTACAAAAAAACCACAGTATACATATAATGGTGCGATAGGCAAAGGTGTTGATGTTGCAGCTATCAGGCGTGAATATGATGATTTGCTTGCAAAAAGTGTCCGCAACTCTAACTCTAACTATTTATATTATAACTCAATGAGTTCAACATTAAAAAATGCTATGCTGTATTTTAACGAACTGGAATCAGGTTCTGGACTTGGTGACGCTTTAAAAGGTTACTTTAATGCATGGCAGGATTTAAGTAATTCAGCACCTGATGATACCTCAGAATCTCTTACAAAAAGAACAGTGCTTGTAGAAGCTGCCAATACTCTTGCAACTAAAATACGAGATGGTTATCAGTATTTAGAAGATACAAGAAAACAGTGCGACACAACAATACAAAATGAAGTAAATGCAATTAATGAGATAACAACTCAGCTTGCCCAGCTTAATAAAGAAATAGTTTCAGCAGAAGCTATGGGGCAGCCTGCTAATGAATTAAGAGATATGCGTGATGGTTTGTTAGATGATTTAGCAGAAAAAACACAAATATCTACTTATTTAAGGGAAGATGGTTCAATATCTGTATATATGAATGGTCAGACTCTTGTAGATAATGGCACAGCTCATCAGTTATTAACAGAAAAAGACCCAGAAAATGACAACCACTTAAAGGTAATGTGGAAAACAGATAACCCTAACTCTAAGCCAATTGATATGACGGCTTTAATGAAAGGTGGTGCAATAGCTGCCCAGTTACAGTTGAGAGATAATGAATTAAAACAGTATCAGTCAGATTTAGATGCCTTGGCAAAAAAAATGATTGAAGAAACAAACAGAATTCATGCAACTGGTATGGGGCTTGATAAAGCTACAGAATATACAGGCAAAACTCAGGTTATCAACCCAAAATATCCTTTAAATTCAAATGAAGGCGGGCTTCCTTATCCAGTAAAAAACGGTTCTTTTGAAATTAATATTTCAACACCAACTGGTAAAACAGATGATGAAGTAAATGAAATATATGACACTAGAAAAATAACTATTCAGGTAAATGGAAGTGATACATTAAAAACAGTGCTTGAAAAAATTAACCAGCAGGGCGGAAATTATGTAAGTGCATCTTTAAATATAGACAATACAGTTACAATGAAAGCAGCAGCTGGCAGCTATATTGCTTTTGGAGAAGATACATCAGATTTCTTAATGGCAACTGGTATGAATTCATTCTTTTCAGGCAGCAGTGCAAAAGATATTAGTATAGAAGCATCTATTAAAGAAAACCCAAGATTAATAGCCGCATCAGAATTTGGTGCAGAAGGCGATAATACTAATGCATTAAAAATATCAAAGCTGCAGACAACTTCTTTTTCAACAGTAAAAGGTAATGTAACATTCAGTGCTTTCTATGGGTATTTTATAGGTGAGATGAGTAGTGCAAAATCTCAGGCTGATACATTTACAGCTACAACAGAGATGGCTTATAAAGAATTAAATACACAACTTATGTCTATCCGTGGTGTATCAGAAGCAGATGAAGAGGTAAACTTAGTTCTTTATCAAAAAATGTTTGAAATAAATTCAAGATATATAAATACAGTAGATGAAATGCTTAATACTTTGATTAATGGATTAGGTTCAGTAGGAAGATAATTAATTAAGCAGGGAATAAAGTGAATTAAGCAGGGAATAAAGTGAATTAAGCAGGGAATAAAGTGGAAACATTGCCTTTTTAGATTAGTTTCATTAGGTGTGTATCGTGCATTTTATCCAATAAAATACAGATAGTCATTAAAAGGGGGCATAGCCCCCTTTTATAGTTATAAAATATTTGCTTTTTTAATAAAAGGAGATAACGCAAAAAGATTTTGAAGTTATCAAAAAAATTTAGACGAACAATACAAGGTTATTTTGCTAATAAAGAGTATTTTAAAAATATAATTTAATATTGCATTGCACCAGTTGTATATTTTGATGAGCGGTTTCTGCAAGAACTTTTTTTATTCTGGAAAAATATCTACATTTTAATATAACATATATTTGGCAGGTAATTTGCTAATAAATTATACACAGAAATGATTCTATAAACAGGGCTTGAAAAGCCAGTAAAATGGAGCATAATTATGAGAGTAACATTTAATATGCAGGGTATGCAGATGAAAGAGATGCTTGCAACAAGTCTTTCAAACTATACAGAAGCTGTTAAAAAAGCAAATGCAAAACAAAGTTTGCTTAATCCATGGGAAGATACAAGCAAGTATGTAGGTGCTTATAATATTCAGAACATGATTGATGAGCTTACCCAGTTTAGCGAAAATGCGAGTAGTGCATCTAACTGGCTTAATAATACTGATACAGAGTTGCAGGAATTAGTAGCAGCATTAAAGAGAGCAAGGGATGATTATGCAATTGCAGGGGCTTCAGATTCTTATGATGAAGAAAGCAGAAAGGCTTTAGCTCAAGATGTGCAAAGTTTATATAATCAAATTATGGATATAGCAAATGCCAGTTATAATGGTAGATATATTTTTGGTGGTTTTAAAACAGAAACTCCGCCTTTTTCTGGCGGCACAAACTCTGTTACAAATGTTGTTACAAAAAATGTTAATGGTGAAAATTTATCTGGAGAGGTCATAACCAAAGATGTATTCAGCGATATGACAGAGTTAAAATCAGGTGCATATACTGCAAAAATAACATTAACAGATGGTATTGCAAAGTTGCAGCTTTACGATGAAAAAGGCAATATTGTAATAATGGATTCAAATGGTTCAGATGAGGCAGGTGGCTCTGGTAACAAATCAGCTGTATCTATGACTTTTGAGTATAAACCGGGTAAAGTTATAAATACAGGAAGAGGTATATCTTTTAAAATGCCTGAAGATTTTGACAATACTACATCATCTATTGTTATAGAGTTTGATTATAAATCAGGTTCAGAGATTACTTATCAGGGAGATAATGGATATATTTATACTCAAATAGGTTACAGTCAGGATATTGCAGTAAATATGCCTGGAAGTAATATTTTTACACAATCAAGTTTAGTTTTGCAGGGTTCAGCATTTAATACTGTAAATAGTATGGCAGCTACTATAAACAGCTTATTTTCAAATTTAGATAATACTAATATAAGTATTGGTGATTCTATAAAAATAGCAGGAACAGACCACAATGGTAATAAAGTAGGTATTGCAAGCCTTGTATCAAATACTAATCCAAATTTAGATTTAGCTAATGCTTCAGAAAAAGAAAGAACACTGACTATTTCGTATGGTGATAAGCTTTATAAAGTAGTAGTTCCTCAGAAAGCATATCCTTCAACACAAGAACTTGCAAATGCTGTTAATAATGAACTTAAAAATGCAGAATATATAGGGTCAATAAGTGGTTTGTCTGGAGTTAATGCAGATATTGATGATTATGCTTCTACAATCAATACTCAGGTAAATGGTTTAGGAAAGTTTCAAGGGGAAATAACTACTGCAGGAAAGAATAGATATAAAGTAGACTTATCAAGCGAATTAAAAATATCTGCAGATGGTGACAGACTTAATTTTATGAGCCAGAAAGCAGGTGATAATGTGCGTATAGCAGTAACAGGCACAGACCAAAGCTTATTAGGCTTTAAAGGTGCAACTGTTGCAGCAGAAGGAAAAGACACTACTTTTGAGATAGGTTATGATTTTCATACTGATACAATAAATCCAGTAGAAACAATTCATAAAAATTTTGACCTTAAAGGCACAAACTATACATTTTTCGTAAACGGTAAAGAAGTAACTATTAATAAACCAGCTACAACGACTAATATTACAAATAAAGTAGGTCAGGTATTAGGTGGTGTTGATGCTAATGGCAAACCAAATAATATAGAACTTCAAATTGGTGATAGAACTATAATAGTGCCGGGTGATAAATTTGATGCAGCTGCAAATAAACAGAATTACTTAAATCAGTTATTACAGGAAAATGGCTTAGGTGGAGAAGCTGCAATTTCTATTGTTACGGATCATGGTGATGGTACATATGATTTTGATATAAAAACTACAGCACCATCAAAAAAAGAGCTTGAATTTTTATTTGATGAAGCTTTAAGAAAAGCAGGCTTTGATTTTGAAGTGGGGGTAAGCCTTGATTTAAACCCAAATAACCCTGCAAATCTTGGCAATTATGATGTAACATTTTATCTGCAAAATTATAATATGGATAGAGATACTACTCTTACTACAACAGCTTATGATAACACGACAATACCGCCAACTTCTGATATGCAGACAGCAAAAATAGACAGAAGCCGTTTAAATGATGCAGAAGAAAAAACACTTGGTGATTATGTTAAATTTATTGAAGAATTATATGGTCAGACTGTTGATGTATCCATAGTAGATGGTAAACTTACTATTGCAGATTTAAGAAGTGGTAATAGTAAACTTACATTTAGAGCAAATGCTCTCAATCAAGGTATAAGCCATGCAAACGATCAGGTAACCATTGCAGGAGGTGCATATACTGGCAAAAAAGACGATACTTGGAATGTTTCAGTTACTACACAGCTTGGGTTGAATGACCAAAGAAATATTACTATTACGGTTATGGATAAAAATGGCAATATGTTATATAATAAAGTTACTAATGATTATAAAGGCGGTCCTATTGAGCTTCCAAATGGTGTAACTATTACTCCAGATGATATGGAAATACCAAACCCATTGAACCCTGCTAAAAGAGACTCTACAACTACATTCCAGCTTGATTTAAAGGCACAGTCTGGCTTACACTTTGGTGATGTAAATGTTAAAGAAACAGGTAAAAATGTAAATGTGTTTAGAGCATTGGAAAATTTAATACATGCTCTTGAATATAATATTACTAAAAATGGCTTTGGGGAGCCAACTGCTTGGAAAGCAGCAGATTTAAACTCTACTGCAAAACCATTTCTAGACGGGATATTTCAAGGCAATTTTAATGATAACTGGAAATATGAAATATTATCAGATAACCAGAAAACAGATTTTTATCTGCAGAATGAATATAAAACTACATCAGGGCAAATCCAGTATGATAATGGTGCTTATGCAAATAATACAGTTTTAAATTTCAGTGTAGATATATTTGATAATAAAACAGGCAGACAACAGCGTGTGCCTGTAAGTATTGATTTATCAAAAGCAAACCCTGCAATAACAAATGCAGAATCTGCACAAAACTATATTTTAGAGCAGTTAAATAATAACCCTGATTTTGTGGAAGCAGGTATCAGGTTTGCAAATAAAGATGGAGCAATAGAGATACAGTCTGGCAGTGGCACAAAAATAGCAAACTTTGCAAATTCGGCTGCAAATCCAGCAGACAGAGCATTTGCAAGTTTTGTGATGGGCTTTGATACTGTTGCAAATGGTGCTATTCCAGATGTTTTCACTGCAGCTTTTACATTTAATGTGGCAGACCCGCTTGACCCAGCAGGAGCAGGGTTTAAAACAATCAATATTAATCCTGTTATTAATGCAGTAAATAATAATGTTGTTGTAACTGCAGGAGCAACTTTTGCACTTAACATTGGCGGTAAAACTATAGATATTCCGTCAGATGAATTTAATAATGCTGCGAATAAAAATACTTTTATTAATGAAAAATTGAAAGAAGCTGGGATTAGTGTAGATGAGGGAGTTACAACAGTTACACCAAACCCAGATGGCTCATATAGTTTTCAAATAACTGCATTTACTAATAAAGATGATTTATTAACAGAAATTAATAACCAGCTTGCAGTAAATACAGGCAGTAGAATTAAAGCAAATATAGCAGCAGACGGATCTATTCAGTTTGTTACATCTGGAACAGATTTACCTGTGGAAGCATCGGTGCAGTCAGGAGCTGATAATCCCCTTAATTTAGGTCTAATAAATGATGCAGCAGGCAATCTGGCAGAGTTAACAGTATCAGGTGTGCAGACTCCAAAAACTGACCTTAGTGAGCTTGATGAAGATGCAAGAACACTGACTATTACATATTATGATGAAACTGCGAAAGAGCAGAAAGAAGTAAAAGTTACTCTTGATAAAAAAGAGTATAAATCTACTCAGGAAATGGTAGATGATATTAATACTCAGCTTATATTACTTAAGATACCTGCTAATGATTTAAGTGCAGTAGTAAACAGTAAAGGTGAAATTTCATTTGCAAAAGTTAATGCTACTTTCAGCTCAATAGTTATAGAGGGCGACTATGCAGGCACACTTGGTTTCCCAAAAGCAGGAGAAAGTGTTTCTGTAAAAGTAACAAATGCGGCAGGGGGCTTGGTGCAGAATGTTGCACTTGATACTGCAAATAAAAGTGTATTTGTATCAGACGGTCTGCATTTAGGGTTTGATGCAGGCTCACTTAGTGCAACAGACAGCTTTACTGCAGCAGTGGGCAGCGGTGTGGAAAACGAAATAGATATATTAGATAGAGCTGTAAATCAGGTATTACAGGCTGGCACATTGATAGGAACAAGAGGTCAGAGAGTAGCATCTGTTATGAAATTTCAAGAAACAGTTATTACAAATAACGAAGAAATAAAAGCAGGTTATTTAGGTGCTACAGCTTCTGATATTATTAAACTTACTACTGATTTAGAGCTTTCAAAAACAGCTTATCAGTCTGCTATGAGTATAGTAACTTCAATGTTAAGCATTTCTATACTAGATTTTCTTGGATAATTAGTGTATAGTAGATATATATGGCAAATAATACTGTATCAAAAAAGGACATTAAAAAGGGTGGCAATAGTAGAATGAAGATTAATTCAGCCAAGCTTGGGGAGATAGAATATTTAGAAGATGATGTTGTAACTTTAAGTTCTCCCCTTTTAGGTTTCCCTGATTTGCAGGATTTTTTAATAATTTCTGATGATAACTCATACCCGTTTTTATGGTTTCAATCAGTAGAAGATACAGATATTTGTTTTATTCTTATTGAAACAAATATCTTTTTTAAAGACTATCATCCAGATATTCCAAAAAGGGAGTTGAAAGTTCTTGCAATAAGTGATAAAAAAGATATGAAACTATTTTCTATTGTTGTAGTACCAACTGACCCAAAATTATCTACAGCCAATCTGCGTGCACCTCTTGTAGTTAATTTTGAAAAAAAACTGGCGAAGCAGATTATTCTTGATGATGATGCTTATAAAATAAAAACGCCTTTATTTGAGAGTGAGTGATATGTTAGTTCTCTCTAGAAAAAGTAACGAAAGCATCATGATTGGCGATGATATTGAAGTCCGGGTAGTTGAAATTACGGGCAAGGCTGTCAAGCTTGGTATAGAAGCACCTAAAAATGTAGTTGTTCATAGAAAAGAAGTATATGAAGCTATTAAAAATGAAAATCTGCAGGCAGTGCCTAAAGAAACCCCGAAAGAAAATATTATTTCATTAGCTGAGTATTTTAAAAAACATAAATAATATATATTTACAGGTGTTACCATAGTAGACATTAAGCATCTTCCTATTAAAGATTTTAAAATCTCTGTAGAAGATATCAACACAATGGAGCCAATATCATTTCAAGGCACTATTACAGTAGTAGATAATTTGTCAAAAGCAGAGACAGCATTAGACAAACTTTTTGCAGCAAAATGTATAGGATTTGATACAGAATCCCGCCCTGCATTTTTTAAGGGGCAAAAATTTCCAGTATCAATTATTCAGCTTGCAACTAATGAAGAAGCATTTATTTTTCAGTTAAAGTTTGTTCGTTTTGCTGGCAGACTTGTGGAGCTTTTATCATATCAAAGCATAACTAAAGTTGGCGTTGGAGTGCAGGATGATTTAAGACGGTTAAACGAGCTTTGCAAATTTAAGCAGAGTGGTTTTTATGACCTTTCTGCAGAAATGAAAAAGAAAGGTCTTGTGCAGTCTGGGGCAAGAGCATTAACAGCAAGATATTTAGGAAGAAAGCTTGTAAAAAGTTCGCAAAAAACTAACTGGGCATTAAGCAGACTAACACCTAGGCAGCTTGAATATGCTGCTACTGATGCATGGATTTGCCTGCAGCTTTTAGAGCATGTCAAAAATGATACAACTGATTATCATAAGCTGGCAGCAGCAGAAAGAAAAGCCGGCAGACTTAATGATAATGAAGAATACCATCTAGATGAATGATATAAATGGCTATTTATTCATCTTCTTATATATTTTTTCATAATCTTATTATAATTAATTTTTCTTATAATTCAAACTGTTAGAAAAGTTATATATTATTTTAAATATAAAATAATGTTTGAGTTATCAGTTCATTTTACATAAGCTTTAGCATAACCTGTTTGAATAAAATATCAGTATTTTCTAGGTTTAAATTTTCATTCATATCTTTATTTATTAAGGCAATACTGCAATAGATTACAATAAATAAAAATCAGTAAATATATTTTACTGATTTACTTGATAATCGCCCTGATTTATGCGTCTTTTAATATGTTTTTTAATAGTCTCTCTTTTAGTGTTAGGCAGTCTGTCAATAAAAAGTGTGCCATCAAGATGGTCTGATTCATGCTGCAAAATTCTTGAAAGCCTGTCAGTTGCTTCTATTACTTTTTCATTGCCAAATCTATCCTGATATTTAACTTTAACTTTCATATATCTTTTAACATAAGCATATTCACCGGGAATAGAAAGGCAGCCTTCTTCTTCTAATATTTCGCCATCTTTTTCTAAAAATACAGGGTTAATAATTTCCATAGGGTTTTTATTATCAGGGCCAGTTAAGTCATCAAGCACAAAAAAACGCTTAGATATACCGACCTGTGGTGCTGCAAGCCCTATACCTTTTGCCTCATACATTGTTTCAAACATATTATCAATTAAGGAATGAAGTTCTTCATTAAATTCTGTTACATCTTCTGCTTTTTTTCTTAATACTTCACTTGGAAATGTTTTTATTTCTAATATCATAACTAAACCTTTTACTTGATTATCCAGCTTTCAAAATTATTATGCTGGAAATAATTTATTAAATATTTTTCAAAATTTTCAGCTACTTTTTTATTATTTATTTTTTTTACAGAATTTTCAATATAATTTTTACATTTGTCTGAAAGTTTA